>JAKISF010000016.1 GCA_021648725.1 Bacteroidales bacterium
AATTAGGACTGTTTATGAGACAAAACATAAGTTTGGAAGCACATATTAAAACAGACCTATGGAATGGATACGTTCCGTTAAAAAAGGATTTTGAGAACCTTGTGCAAGTTCCTTCCGGCAAAAAAGGTAATAATTTTCCGGAAATTCACAGAACCATTATGGGTTTCAAAGGATGGTTAAGAGGAGTACATCACAGAGTAAAGCATTTGCAGGCATATATAGATGAATATTGTTATAGGTTTAACAGAAGCAACATGAAAGACGGGCTATTTGAAAACCTTATGAACAGGATGATGATAGCAGCACCATTGCCTTACAAACAAATAGTTCTCACTTAAATGCCTAATTCAAAAAACTAATTTCTGCATCAATTATGGAAATAGTAGTTTAAAGAAACATCATAAAATGAAAGTAGTATAGTGCAGATATTATTGCTACGGGCACAAAGTCTTGCTTTTGCAGGACTTTTCTAATTTAAAAAGGGAAACGTTCAATCATTAAAATAATTGAAATTCCGAATGCTGCACCTGCAACAATTAAAGATAAATCTCTTCTCAAAACTTTAAGGTATTTAACAAAAATACTTGCAATAACTAAATATGCAATAATTATTATAATTTGCCCTAATTCTAATCCCACATTAAATGCAAATAAAGGCATAACTATATTACTTTCTGTTCCGAGAAGATTAATTAAGTAATTTGAGAATCCCATTCCGTGAATCAGCCCGAAAAACATAGCCAAAACATATTTAAAATGATGCAATCTTTTATCATTTATATTTTTCTTATAGAAAAAATCTGAAAATGCTGATATAAAGATTGTTACGGGTATCAAAAACTCAATAAGATTAATCGGAACTTTAATTAATTTTAATGTTGCCAGTGCTAATGTAACAGTATGACCAATTGTAAAAGCCGTTATTAAAATCAGCACTTTCTTCCAATCTTTTAATAAATAAACAGCTGCCAAAGCAATAAGGAATAAAATATGATCGTACCCGTTTAAATCGGTAATATGTTCAAAGCCTAAATCTATATACATTGAAAACATAATCTCACTTTTTTACATAAATAATATTAAACTTACAGCCATTACAAGCATTCCTGCAATTAATCCGTATATTGCCGAATGAGGTTGTCCGTATTCTCTTGCAGTCGGTAACAATTCGTCTAATGAAATAAAAACCATAATTCCGGCAACGGCAGCAAATAATAAACCGAAAACTGTATCATTTAAAAAAGGCATTAAAACAGCAAAACCGATTATTGCACCTACCGGCTCAGCCAAACCGGATACAAAAGAATACCAAAATGCTTTTTTCTTACTTCCTGTTGCATAATATAAAGGTATAGAAACCGCAATACCTTCCGGAATGTTATGTATGGCAATGGCAACAGCAATAGCAATTCCGAGAGCAGGGTCGGTTATTGCAGCCGTAAAAGTTGCCAAGCCTTCGGGGAAGTTATGGATAGCAATTGCAATTGCAGATAACATACCCATTTTAAGAAGTTTTTTCTTTTTTGCAGATTCAACTTCACTTTCAACATCTTCAACTTTGTGTATCTCATGCGGATTTTCAAATTCAGGAATTAATTTATCAATAATTGCAATTAAAAATATTCCGCCGAAAAACCCTAAAATTGTGTACCAATTACCTATTTTATCACCATAAACTCCCGTTAAGCTGTCTCTTGCTTTTCCGAAAATCTCAATCATTGAAACATAAATCATTACACCGGCTGAAAAGCCTAATGATACCGATAAAAATTTTGTATTTGTTTTTTTTGTGAAAAATGCCAAAGCACTTCCGATGCCTGTTGATAATCCGGCAAAAAGAGTTAATAAAAAAGCTCGTACGATAATTTCTGTAGTCATCCTTTTATTCTATCTCTTTTTAAATTCTAATTCGGTAAAGTGAAAATCAGGATTAGGAATATCAACTTTTAATTCTTCAACTTTTCCGTCTGTCCCTATAATAAATTGAACAAGTCCTTTCGGCAAAGTCGGTGAGTTTCTTAATTTTATTTCAAAAGTGTCATAATGCCAATGAGTTAAATCGCCGATTAAAGTTTCGGAAGGAAGAAAATCAAGAACTAATTTTCCGTTTTTTATTCTGACTTCAGCGTTTCCGTATAAATCTCCTCCGTAAATACCTGTATAATCTTCAAGTTTTAATGAAGGCTTTGTATCTTTCACTCTGCTTTTTATTTTATCTTCATTTTCTTTCTTTTCCATTCTTTTGCCGTAAGCATATACTTTTAAAAAGAAACCGCTCCAATCATTCGTTACGTCTCCGAAATAATCATCAATTACATAATACATCATTGCACTTGGCAAATAATTGATACTGTTAGTTAAAACAACCATACCGAAATCTTTTTCGGGAACATACATGGTTTGCGAAATCATTCCGTCAGCACCGCCTCCGTGATTTATTACCTTAACTCCCTGATAATCAAAAATTGACCAACCTAAACCGTAAGCATCAAAATGTTTTGTGGGGAAATAACTCAACCATCCTTTACTCGAGTTGTCGGGTGTTTGAGGCGACTGCATTTCCCAAATTTGTTCTTCGCTAAGAATTGTATCTCCTTTAAAAACACCTTCGTTCATTTGCATTATCAACCAATTGCCCATATCTTCAACATTTGAAATAACAGCAGCAGCAGGTGCAACATTATCCCAGTTCATATATTTTATAGGTAAAGGGTTAATATCTTCTGCCGTATGGTGCGGCATCGCAATATTTGAATTGCTTTTTATTTCGGAAACTGAAAGCAAAGAATTTTTCATTTCTAACTTATTCAAAAAGTGGCTTCTTATATAATCTTCCCAAGACTGACCGGTTATTGCAGATATGATTTCTCCTGCTGCCGAAAACATAATATTAGAATATCCGAAATGTGCTCTGAAACCATATTCCGGTTTTAAGAATCTGGCTCTTTCAATAACTTCTTTTCTTGTGTATTTGCTTTCATACCACAGTAAATCTCCGCTGAAAGTTTTCAGTCCGCTTCTGTGACAAAGCAAGTCTCTTACGGTCATTTCTCCCGTAACGTAGTTATTATACATTTTAAACCAAGGCAAGTAATCCGTAACTTTATCATCCCAACTTAATTTTCCTTCGTCAACTAATTGCGATAATGCTCCTGATGTAAATGCTTTTGTATTTGAAGCAACTGAAAATAAAGTTTTTGAATCAACTTTGTCCTCTTTTCCGAATTCTTTAATTCCGTAGCCTTTTGCAAATACAATAGAATCACCTTGAACAATTGCAACTGCCATCCCGGGAATTTTCCAATCATTTAATGCTTTTTCAAGATATTTATCAAGTTCGTTAAAATCAAAGCCTGCTTTTTCTTGGCCGAATAAAACAGAAGAAGATAAGAAAATGATGCTTAAAGCAAATAATCTAAATTTATTCATAGTAAGTTTTATTGGTTTCTATATGTGTTAAATAGTACTCAGGCAGTAAGCCTGCATCAATTAACATTTCTATATTTAAGTCTTTTTTTATAATTTTTCCTGTATAAATATCAAAAATCCAAGCGTGTATCATAGGATACTTTTTATTTCTTAACGCACGTTGATAAACCGGTGTTTTAAGAATATTTTTTGCTTGTTCAATAGTATTTATTTCAGATAAACGATCCATTTTAGCAGAGTTATCAGAAATTTTTGATAATTCTTCAGAATTTTTATTATATAAATCATTAACCGGTGAAATCCAATTTTCAACAAGTCCTTGATCTACACCGTCAACTGCTGCTGCAATTCCTCCGCAACTATAATGCCCTACAACAATTATATGTTTAATTAATAAATGTTCAATCGAATACTCTAAAACTGATAAGAAATTAATATCAGTAAGATTTACTTGATTAGCAATATTTCTATGAATAAAAATTTCACCCGGCTCTGCTTTAAGTAAAGAATTCAGCGGAACCCTGCTGTCAGAACAACTAATCATTAAATATCTCGGGGATTGCCCTTTAGAAAGCTTTGAAAAATAATTCTTATCTTTTTTTAATTTTTCATTAATCCAAAGATTATTATTTTCAATTAATTCGTTTATCTTCAAATTCTTCATATAAAATTAAATGAGGCTTTAAATATAGATACATTTTTACAAAAAATATTAATTCTGTCAAAAATTGTAACTACTTTTGACTGAAAGCTGACATTTTGTCGTAAAAGCAATTAATTTCATGTCAAAAGTACACAAAATAAATTATGATATGAATTTTGTAACGTAAAAAATAAAAACAATTAATCTTTTAAATAATACAAAAATGAACTTAAATAATTTCACAATAAAATCACAAGAAGCTGTTCAAAAAGCATCACAAATTGCTAAATCTAAAAATCATCAGGCAATTGAAACAGCACACCTTATAAAAGGCTTAATTGAAGAAGCTGAAAATGTTACTACATTCATCTTTAATAAATTAAGTATTAACACTTCAAACTTAATTTCTGTAATAAACTCTGTGATAGAATCTTACTCAAAAGTTTCAGGAGGAGTTGACTCTTACCTTTCATCAGATGCTCATTCAGTATTGCAAAAAGCAATAAATATTTCTGAAAAAAGAGGAGATAAATATGTTTCTGTTGAAAGTATTTTAATTGCAATTCTTAAACACGGAGATAAAGTTTCACAAATTTTAAAAGATGCCGGGGTAAACGAGAAAGATTTGCTTAAAGCAATTGAAGAACTTCGCAAAGGAGAAAAAGTAAACAGCCAAAGTGCCGAAGATACTTTTAATTCTTTAAACAGATTTGCCGTAAACCTAAATGAAAGGGCAAGAAGCGGAAAATTAGACCCCGTAATAGGAAGAGACGAGGAAATAAGAAGGGTCTTGCAAATTCTTTCAAGACGAACAAAAAATAATCCTATTTTAATCGGAGAACCGGGTGTAGGTAAAACCGCTATTGCAGAAGGTATTGCCCACAGAATTGTAAACGGAGATGTTCCTGAGAATTTAAAATCAAAACAATTTTACTCATTAGATATGGGAGCATTAATTGCCGGTGCAAAATATAAAGGAGAATTTGAAGAACGCCTAAAATCCGTTGTAAAAGAGGTAATTGCATCAAACGGAGAAATTATTCTTTTTATTGATGAAATTCACACATTGGTAGGTGCAGGTAAAGGAGAAGGAGCAATGGATGCTGCAAACATTTTAAAACCTGCACTTGCAAGAGGAGAATTAAAAGCCGTAGGAGCAACAACTTTAAATGAATATCAAAAATATTTTGAAAAAGATAAAGCTCTTGAAAGACGTTTTCAAAAAGTAATAATTGACGAACCCGATACAGAAGACGCAATTTCAATACTAAGAGGTTTAAAAGAACGCTACGAAACCCATCATAAAGTAAGAATTAAAGATGATGCAATTATTGCAGCTGTTAAACTTTCGCAAAGATATATAAATGACAGGCAATTACCCGACAAAGCAATTGATTTAATTGATGAAGCCGCTGCAAAACTTCGGTTAGAAATGAATTCAGTTCCCGGTGAAATTGACGAGATAAGAAGACGCGTACAACAGCTTGAAATTGAGCGAGAAGCAATTAAAAGAGAAGGTACTAAACATAAATTGGACAGATTAGATAAATTGATTTCGGATAACCAAGAAACTTTGGATTCTCTAACCGCAAAATGGAAATCGGAAAAAGAAGTTATTGAAAAGATACAAACCGGAAAAAAAGCAATTGAAGATATAAAATTTGAAGCAAAACAAGCCGAAAGAGACGGAAACTACGAAAGAGTTGCCGAGTTAAGATACGGACGATTAAAAGAAGAAGAAAATAAAATTGAAGAATTAAAAACTCAACTTTCTGAAATGCAGGCAAACGGTTTGTTGTTAAAAGAAGAGGTTGATTACGATGATATTGCGGAAGTTGTTTCAAACTGGACACATATTCCTGTTAAAAAAATGGTCAAAAGCGAAAGAGAAAAGCTTTTATCATTGGAAGATGAACTTCATAAAAGAGTTATAGGACAAGATGAAGCAATAAAAGCGGTTTCAGATGCAGTAAGAAGAAGCAGGGCGGGAATGCAAGACCCTAAGAAACCGATAGGTTCATTTATTTTTATGGGAACAACCGGAGTAGGAAAAACAGAACTTGCAAAAGCTTTGGCCGAGTTTTTATTTGATGACGAACACATGATGACAAGAATTGATATGAGTGAATATCAAGAAAGACATTCAATTTCAAGACTTCTCGGAGCTCCTCCCGGATATGTAGGTTACGATGAAGGAGGTCAATTAACTGAAGCAGTTCGCAGAAAACCGTATTCCGTTATTTTATTGGATGAAATTGAAAAAGCTCATCCCGATGTTTTTAATATTCTGCTGCAAGTTTTAGATGACGGAATATTAACCGACAATAAAGGCAGAACAGTAAATTTTAAAAATACGATTATTATTATGACGTCAAATATCGGTTCGCATCTTATTTATAACAACTTTGAAAATATTAAAGAAAAGAATTATGACGAGATAAGTGAAAAAACAAAAATTCAAGTTCTTGATTTATTGAAAAAGAAAATGCGTCCCGAACTTTTGAACAGAATTGATGAAGTTATTATGTTCACTCCTCTTACAAAAGATGAAATTGAACAAATTGTAAAATTGCAATTTAAAAGTCTTTCAAAGATGTTAAAAGAGAATAATATTAATGCAGAAATTTCTGAAAAAGCAATAAAATACTTATCAGATAAAGCATACGAACCGCAATACGGAGCAAGACCCGTTAAACGAATTTTGCAAAAAGAGATAATTAATGAACTTGCAAAATCTGTATTATCAAATAATGTTGAAAGCAGTTCAAATATTTTAATTGATGCCGATAAGGAAAAAATAATTTTCAGAAATATCTAAAACAAAAAAAGCCCCTTGAGATTTCAAGGGGCTTTTTTAAAATATCTTTATTTAGTTAGCCTACTTTAAGTTTTCTAAATTTAAACCGAGTGTAAAACGCAAGGTATTAGCCAACGGATTAGAACGACCTGCAGTCGGTACAACATAAGCAAAATCAAAATTAAGAACATTTAATTTAACACCGATTCCCATGGTAAAATATTTTCTGTTTCCTTTTGTACCGTGCTCATCAAAATAACCGGCTCTGATTGCAAATTGATTAATATACCAATATTCAATCCCTACAGAATACATTAACTCATGCATTTCTTCTGCAAAACCTCCCGGGGCATCATAAAAAGATTGAAAAATTCCTACCGGAACTGAAACATCATTCGAAATACCTAATGTATCAACAACAACACCGAGTGAATCTTTTACAATAAACTGCGGTGTAGGAACCAGCAACTTATTAATATCAATCATTGCCGTAATAGAATTATAATCATCTAAATCCAATTTATAGGAAGCTCCGATTCTTAAATTTGCAGGTAAAAAATCATCATAATAAGTATCATCGCTGTATGAGATTTTACTTCCTAAATTTGAAATATTTACTCCGAAATTAAAAGTTCCTGTCTTATCTTCAAGCCTCATATCTTTTGTATAGAAAAAAGATATATCTCCTGCAACTGCATTCCCCGGTTTTGTGGGAGAACCGGAACCTCCTGCCGGAATTCCTCCGGTTAAATTTGAATGAACATACCTGAAAGCAATACCGCCGGACATATTTTTTGATAACTTTAATGCATAAGCGGCATCAAAGGAAAATTCATTCGGCCTAAAGCCGGGAACGATTACTGTTCCTACACTATTCGTGAAATCAATACTCCCTAATGAAAAATACATTAAAGATGCGGCAATTGTTTGGTTTTTATTTAACCTATATGAACCTGAAATATTTTGAAAATTAATATCAGAAACTAAATTTCTTAACCAGGGTATATATGATAAATTCAATGAAATATCTTGCTCAATAAACGCATATTTTGCAGGATTCCAATGAATTGAATTTGCATCAGGGCTTGAAGCAACTCCGGCATCACCCATAGCACCTGAGCGTGCATCAGGTGATATTGTTAAGAAAGGTACTCCGGTTGTGATTGCATTTAATTCTTGTCCGATTATCGTTGAACTTTGTTGTGCAAAAACATTACCGGTAAAAAGTATTATAATTATCGTACTAACAAAAAAACTTTTCGTCATCTAATTTTAGTTTAAATTTATTATTAGTCTGCAAACGTAATTAAAATAATATTTATTACATAATTTAATAATATTTAACATTTGCTTAATAAAAAAGACGCAGTTTTAACATACCGCATCTTTTAAAAATAGATTATAATATATTTTTATACTAATTTTTTTACTATATCTGCTGCTTCTTGTAAAGTAATAGCAGAATGAACTTTTAAACCCGATTTATCTATAAGCTCTTTCCCTTCAATTGCATTTGTACCTTGCAACCTTACAATAACGGGAATACTGATATTTCCTATTGATTTATATGCATCAACTACTCCCTGAGCAACACGGTCGCAACGAACAATGCCTCCGAAAATATTAAGTAAAATAGCCTTTACATTTTCATCTTTTAAAATAATTCTGAAACCGGCTTCAACAGTTTCGGCATTTGCGGTTCCTCCTACATCTAGAAAGTTTGCAGGCGAACCTCCTGACATTTTAATAATATCCATAGTTGCCATAGCGAGCCCTGCTCCGTTTACCATACAACCTACATTACCGTCAAGTTTAATAAAATTCAAATTATATTTGCCTGCTTCAACTTCTGCCGGATCTTCTTCCGTTAAATCTCTCATTGCTGCTAAATCTTTTTGTCTGAATAAAGCATTATCGTCAATATTAACTTTTGAATCAACTGCTAATATTTGATTATCCGAAGTTTTTAATACAGGATTTATTTCAAACATTGAAGCATCACTTTTATCATAAGCTTTGTATAATGAACTTACGAATTTCGTCATATCTTTAAAAGCATTTCCTTCCAAACCCAAGTTAAACGCAATTCTTCTTGCTTGAAACGGCAATAATCCTATTTTTGGGTCAATTTCTTCTTTATGAATAAGATGCGGAGTGTTTTCGGCAACTGTTTCAATATCCATGCCTCCTTCGGTTGAATACATAACAATATTTCGTCCGGTTGCACGGTTTAATAAAACACTCATATAATATTCGTTTGTTTCGCTTTCACCCGGATAATATACATCTTGTGCAATTAAAACTTTATTAACCTTTTTTCCTTCCGGTCCTGTTTGATGCGTAACTAATTGCATTCCTATTATATTACCGGCAATTTCTTTAATTTCATCCAAAGATTTTGCAAGCTTTACTCCGCCGCCTTTTCCTCTTCCGCCTGCATGTATTTGAGCTTTAACAACCCACCAGCTTGTTCCTGTTTGCTCTGTTAATTTTTTTGCTGCTTCAACAGCTTCCTCAGGTGTATCCGCAACAATTCCTTCTTGAATTTTGACACCAAAACTTTTAAGAAGTTCTTTACCTTGATATTCGTGTAAATTCATTACTTTTGTTTTATATTTTATTGAAAACCTTTATTTTTTAAAGTTCCAAATTTAGTTTTTTATTATAAATTAAAAAAACCGGATATATATTTTATAGCATATTAAATTTTATTTAAAGCTATAAATGATTTAATAACGAAAATAAATGCGAAAACTTTTAAACAGCGAATTAGGAAGAAAATCAATTGAAGAATTTAAAAAAACTGACAAAATTCCCGTAACTGTTATTTTGGATAATATCAGAAGTATGAATAATATCGGTTCGGTCTTCAGAACCTCTGATGCTTTTCTTATAGAAAAAATCATACTTTGCGGAATTACTGCAAAACCGCCTCATAATGATATTCGAAAAACAGCACTGGGTGCAACTGAAAGTATTAATTGGGAATATTTCAAAAAAACAGAATGTGCAATAAACAAGTTAAAATCAGACAATTATACAATACTATCTGTTGAGCAAACCGAGGGAAGCGTAATGTTGCAACATTTTAGTATTGAAAATAGTAAAAAATATGCAGTAATTTTCGGGAATGAAGTTAAAGGTGTGCAACAAAAAATTGTTGATATGAGTGATTATTGCATTGAAATTCCGCAGGAAGGAACAAAACATTCATTAAACATTTCTGTTAGTGCAGGTGTTGTTCTTTGGGACTTTTACAGAAAATTAAATTTAAAGTAAATGGCAGAAATAAATATTAACAAAATAAATAACTACTTTTTTATAGGAATTGCCGGAGACGGCATGAGTGCTATTGCACAATATTTATCAGGAACGGGTAAAAATGTTTCCGGTTCCGACAGACAATTTTCTTCAAATAACAAAATACAACGCCAAAAACAATTAGAAACGGAAGGAATTAAATGTTTTCCGCAAGATGCATCAGGTTTAACTGATAATATTGAGTTTGTAATTATATCAACAGCAATAGAACCCACCGTTCCTGAATATAAAAAAGCAACAGAAAGAAATATTCCGGTTGTTATGCGTTCCGATATTTTAGCTGCAATCAGCAAAACTAAAAAAACAATTGCCGTCAGCGGAACATCAGGCAAATCAACAGTTTCTGCTATGATTTATCATATTATGAATGAAACCGGATACAAACCGTCCTTAATTACCGGAGCCGGTTTAGTCAGTATTCAAGAGACAGGGAAAATAGGTAATGCCGTTGCCGGGAAGGGAGAATATTTGATTATTGAGGCAGATGAATCTGACGGTTCTTTAATAAAATATAAACCCGAAATCGGTATTGTTTTAAATATTGATAAAGACCATAAAGAGTTAAATGAACTTGAAGAGCTTTTTTCGATTTTTAAGCAAAACAGTAAAACATTAATTGTAAATAACGCTCAAACCAGAACGAAGAAATTTTCTGAAAACATCAAACAAGATTTCGGATATTCCGAAAACACAGGATATCAAATTAATAATTTCAAACAAAACGGATTTCAAATTGATTTTACTATTAATAATGTGCCGTTCTTAGTTCATCAAATTGGCAAACATAATGCTGAAAATGTTGCGGCAGCTGTTGCAGCTTGTACGTTAGCCGGAATTTCAGTTAAAAAGTGTGCAAATGCAATTAAATCATATAAAGGCATTTACCGACGACATCAAATCATAGCACAAGAAAACGGAATTACAATTATTGATGATTATGCACATAATCCGGCAAAATTAGCAGCATCAATTAATGCTTGCCAATTTCCTGAAAGTCGTTTATTTGTATGGTTTCAACCGCACGGCTTTACCCCTACAAAATTTTTACGTTCTGAATTTGTAAAAGAAATTTCAAATGCATTAAGGAAAGATGATGAAATTTGGATGTCAGAAATATATTATGCCGGCGGAACAGTAAGCAAAGATATTTCATCGGAAGATTTGATTAATGACATTAATAATAACGAAAAAAAAGCATTTTATGTAAAAAACAGAAAAGATTTTCCTGTAAAAATCAAAAGCAAATTGAAAAGTGGCGATATAATTCTTCTAACCGGAGCAAGAGATATTTCATTAAAAGAATTTGCAAAATTTACAGAAACTAAAATATTTGAATAATTCTGAAACCTTCAGTTTTATTTTTTAATAATTAATTGTAAATTGTATTTTCAAAAATTACTTTGAAATAGAAAATGAAAAAATCAAATTTTCGCTTAATATTTATTATATTCTCCCTTATTATACTTTCCGGTATTTCTTATTCACAAAATCTCACTCAAATTGTAAGAGGCAGAATTGTAGATATTGACACAAAAAATCCTTTACCCGGTGCTGTTGTAATTATCCTTAACTCAAATCCTGTAATTGCTGTTATTACAGATAACAACGGAAATTTTGAATTAAAAAAAGTTCCGATAGGAAGATGTTCATTTAAAATATCATATCTTGGTTACGAAGATATTTTGATTAATGATAAGATGATAAATTCGGGAAAAGAAACTATCTTAAACATTCAACTTCAAGAAAAATATTTTCAAAATGAAGAAATAATTATACACGGAAACAGTGAAAAAGACAAAGCAATAAGTGATATTGCCATTGTCAGTGCAAGAACATTTTCGATTGAAGAAAGTAATCGATATGCCGGCGGATTTAATGACCTTTCCAGAATGGCTACTGCATTTGCAGGAGTAGCATCTTTAAATGGAGAGACAAATGAAATAGTAATTCGCGGAAACTCACCGAGAGGATTATTGTGGCGTATTAACGGTATTGAAGTTTCTAACCCCAATCATTTTCCTCGTGGCGACGGCTCTTCGGGAGGGGGGATAAGTATAATTACTTCCGATATTATTTCAAATTCTGATTTTTTCACAGGTGCATTTCCTGCAGAATACGGAAATGCTTTATCAGGTGTTTTTGATATTAATTTAAGAGAAGGAAACAGCAACAAACATGAATTTGCACTTAAACCGGGTGCAGTAGGTGTCGAAGCTACGGCAGAAGGTCCGCTCTTTAAGAAAAGTACAAGCTCTTATTTGGTAAATTACAGATATTCAACTCTTGCAATGATTGAAAAGCTTGGCTTTAATGTTATTGACAATACAGTTATCCCGACTTTTCAAGATATTGCCTTTAATTTTACGCTTCAAACTAAAAATGCGGGAACATTTAATTTATTCGGCTTTGGCGGTATAAGTGATGCCGGAGAGAAAGCAATTATTGATACAAGTCTTTGGGTTAACGCAAGTGATAACCGGAATGAATTTGAAATTCATAAAACCGGAGTTGCAGGTATTAAAAATATGTTTGTTTTTCCGAATCATAAAAGCTATTTGCACACAATATTATCAATGAACCTTGAACAAAGTTCTGTATATCTCGATTCTCTTGATTATAATTATCAAGCAAACAGGTTATATGACGAAGATATAAAATATCAATTTGCTCGTTTTTCAATGAAATTTAATCATAAATTCAATGTAAAGAATACTTTAAGAACCGGATTTATTTACAATTTCATGGGATTTAATTTATCTGCAAATCAAATTAATTCAACAGGAAGTTTAACACAATTTATTGATAATACGGGAAATTCGACACTAATACAAATGTATATAAATCATAAACACAGAATAAATGAAAACATTACTGTAAATACAGGCATTCATAGTATGAATTTCTTTTTGAATAAAGAAATAACATTTGAACCTCGGTTAGGAATACGTTGGAACTTTGCAAAAAAACATGCTTTAAGTTACGGTTTCGGATTACATAGTCAAACAGAGGCTATTTCTACATATTTTACTAAAATTTATGATGAATTTGGAAACTATGTTGAATCAAATCAAAACTTAAAACTTGCAAAATCAATACATAATGTAATTGCATACGATTTTTCATTAAATAAATATCATCGTTTGAAAATTGAAATGTATCAACAATATTTATTTGACATTCCTGTCAGTACGGATACAAACAGCACATTTTCAACAATTAACAGCAGAGGCGGATTAAATAGTTTCGAACTTAATAACAAAGGGAAAGGATATAATTACGGTATTGAATTAACTCTTGAAAGATTTTTATATAAAAACCTTTATTTTTTAAGCACAATATCATTATTTGATTCAAAATATAAAGCACCTGACGAAAAAATATATAATACTCTTTACAACAGCAATTTTATGTTTAATTTTCTTGCCGGAAAAGAATTCATGGCAGGCAAAAAAAGAAACAGTATTTTGGGTATTAACACTAAAATATTTTATAAAAAAGGAAACAGACTAACACCGATAAATATTGAATTGTCAAAACAAGCAGGGCAAACAGTTTATATTTATGAAGAATCCTATCAAAACAGAATGTCTGATTTTATTCGCTGGGATGCAGGCATAAGTTTCAGACAAAATAAAAAGAAATATTCTTGGATTTTTTCATTAGACATACAAAATATTCTGAATCGAAAAAATATCTATTCAGAATATTACAACCCGGATACAGAGGAACTTGCATATCGTTATGCTTTGCCGTTAATTCCTGTTTTTAATTTAAAAGTTGAGTTTTAACTAAATACTTAACTTAAAAAATCAAAAACAAAATTGGAATAACTATACCTAAAGTAATATAAATACCACCTCTGCCCCATGCACCTTTTTTGCCTCTGACCATAAATAACGAAGTTACTGCAAACAATATCAAGGCTCCTGCAAAAATATCCGAAAACCATGTCCACCATTTATTCGGATTATAATGCAAATAATTTGATTGATAAAAAACAGGCCTTTTGCTTACAAACTCAGCCATAACTTCTCCTGTTGACGGTTTTACCGTAACAGAAGAACGACCGCTGAGGTAAATTCTTAAAATACCACCTCTTTCTACAAAATTATAACTTTTATATTCATCTTCCGAATCAAATTCTTTTAAAAGAGTTAATATTTTTGCTTCTGAAATATGTTCTTTTGACAAATCAATATCAGTATTAATTCTCTTAATATCAACAATATAATTTGGATCCCAATCTTTCATGTGGTTCAATGCAATACCTGAAATACCGTAAATAATTGTTGCACCCACAAAAAAGAAACCTATATCTCTGTGAAGTATTCTACTCCACTTTCTTAACTTTTTCATCAAATTATAAACTAAAAAAAACTTCCAAGCCACTTTTTTTAAGACTTGGAAATTAAAATTATAAATTTATTTCTTAATTTACTTTTTTTCTTTGTGGGAAACATATTTCAAAGAATATTCTGAAAAATGATCTACTCCGGCCTCTTGTAAAGAATCTCTGATTTGTTGTATCTCAGCTTCAACTTGTGCTAAATACTCTTTATCAGCATCTGTTCCTTCGCTGTGACTGCCCTGAGCATGTTCCCACCATTTATTTAAATAGTCATCATCAATTTTTTCTTCTTCAACAACACCGATAACAGCAACTTTGCTTCCGGACAAATCTTCGTCATAACGCTCATCATTAAAAACATGTAAACTAAAATCTCCGTCAACAAGAAGTATTTTTTTTCCGCCGTGTTTACAAACATGGTCAACTATTCCCGATACTTCAATTTCTTTTCCTACAAATTCACCTGCTTTTGATTCAAAATCGGCAACAGCAACCTCAGGCATTAAAAAATCTTCAATAATAGTAGTATCAGCATTTTGCACATTTGATTCATCATCATTACATGCAGTAAAAATAATTGCAATAAAACTTACAAATAAAATCTTTTTAATCATAATAAATATATTTTTTGGTTTTTAAAAACGTGCATAGATAAACATTATTTTTTAAATCGACAATAAAACTTGATTGTTATTTATCAATGTCTTACATTGAATTTTATCGACTATTTTATAGGGTCGAATTTAACATCCTCTGAAATATTTAATTTTGCTGTTAATCAAAAATATAATATATTCGACCGTTTTTTTAATTCAAAATTATAATCTAAAAAAAAAATATGTTTAATTCAAAAATGACAGGAGTAGGACATTATGTTCCTGAAAATATTGTTACAAACCATGACTTGGAAAAAATAATGGATACTTCTGATGAATGGATACAAGAAAGAACAGGAATTAAAGAAAGGAGATTCTATAGACCGGCAGAAAGACCTTCTACTGCTATAATGGCATTTAAAGCTTCTAAAATAGCAATGGAGCGTGCAGGAGTAACAGCTAATGATATTGATGCAATTATTTTTGCCACTTTAAGTTCTGATTTTTATTTTCCGGGAAGCGGTGTTTTATTACAAAATATGCTTGAAATGGGAACAAAACCGGCAATTGACGTAAGAGCACAATGTTCAGGTTTTATTTATGCATTATCTGTTGCTGATCAATATGTAAAAACAGGAATGTATAAAAAAGTTCTTGTTGTAGGAGCCGAAACACAAAGTATGGGTATTGATTTATCAACAAGGGGAAGAGATATGAGTGTATTATTCGGTGACGGTGCCGGTGCAGCTGTTTTGGAAGCAACAGAAGAAGAAGGTACAGGAATTTTGTCAACACACTTACATGCACAAGGAGAATTTGCAGAAGCGTTATGCAGAAGAGATCCCGGCACAGGCAGAGAAAAGGTTAATTATCCCGGAATGCACGAAGATTATAAGAATAACAGTCCGCAAATGGACGGTCAGTTAGTATTTAAAAATGCTATCAAAAGAATGCCCGAAGTTACAATGGAAGCATTAGCAGCAAACAATTTGACTGCTGATGATATTGATATGTTCTTACCGCATCAAGCAAATCTCAGAATTTCACAAATGGTACAGAAGTTTTTAAGGCTTCCTGATGAAAAAGTTTATAATAACATTCAAAAATACGGTAACACAACAGCCGCAACTATACCTATTTTATTAAGTGAACTTTGGGAACAAGGAAGAATAAAGAAAGGTCAATTATTCGTGTTAGCAGCTTTCGGAAGCGGTTTTACTTGGGCTTCTGCCTTAATCAGATGGTAGTGTTAAAACAAACCTTTAATTTAAAAGATAATAGTTCTCAAATTATTATCTTTTTTTCTGAAACTTAGTTAGGAAAAAGAATATAAAACTATTCAAATTTGAAAGAATTAATATCTTTGTTTAGTATTTCAAAATATTAATTCAATATAAAATGGCAAACACCGAAACAAAAGAGCTGTTAAAAAAAGTACGAAAAATTGAGATAAAAACCAGAGGTTTATCCAAACAAATTTTTGCAGGCGAATACCACAGTGCATTCAAAGGCAGAGGAATGACATTCAGCGAAGTACGTGAATATCAATATGGTGACGATGTTCGAAATATTGACTGGAATGTAACGGCAAGATACGACAAAGCATATATAAAAACCTTTGAAGAAGAACGAGAACTTACGGTTATGTTACTCATAGATACCAGCGGTTCACAATATTTCGGTACAGACCGAATGTTCAAAAAAGACCTTATCACAGAACTTTCCGCAGTACTTTCCTTTTCTGCAATTCAAAATAATGATAAAGTAGGCGTTATTTTTTTCAGCGACAGAATAGAAAAATTTATTCCTCCTAAAAAAGGAAAATCTCATATATTAAGAATAATAAGAGAATTGCTTGATTGTAAACCAAAAGGTAAAGGAACAGATATATCAGAAGCTTTAAGATATTTTACAAATACAGTTAAAAAAAGAAGTACGGCATTTATTATTTCAGATTTTTTTGATGCCGATTTCAAAAAAGCATTAAGAATTGCAAGCCATAAACATGATATCTCGGCACTTCACATTTATGATGAAAAAGAATATAAACTTCCGAATGTCGGATTATTAAAAATTAAAGATGCCGAAACCGAAAAAGAATACTGGATTGATACAGCAAGTAAATCATTCAGAAAAAAATATGAAACCGACAGAAATAAAAATTACCATGAAATAAAAGAAATATTTGATAAAACCGGCGTTCGAAGTCAAAAAATAAAAACCGGAGAAGATTATATAAAACCTTTACTGAAACTATTTAAAAAGAAATGAACATAAAAATACACCAATCTTGGAAAGAACTTTTACAAGATGAATTTGAAAAAGAATACTTCATTAATCTCGTCAATTTTGTAAAACAAGAATATAAAACACACAACATATATCCGCCCGGAAAAGAAATTTTCAATGCTTTTGATTTGTGTCCTGTTGAAAATGTAAAGGTTGTTATAATCGGACAAGATCCGTATCACGGAAAAGGACAAGCACACGGTTTATGTTTTTCGGTAAAAGACGGAGTAAAAACACCGCCGTCATTAAAAAATATTTATAAAGAACTATATGACGATTTAGGCAAAGAAATCCCCGAAACAGGCAATATATCTCATTGGGCGGAGCAAGGTGTTTTGATGCTTAATGCAACTTTAACCGTGAGAGCAGGAAATGCAGGTTCACACCAAAACAAAGGTTGGGAAATATTTACCGATGCGGTAATTAAAAAAATATCAAAAGAAAAAGAAAACCTTGTATTTTTACTTTGGGGAGCATACGCACAAAAAAAAGGACAAGTAATTGATACAGATAAACATTATATCCTGAAATCGCCTCACCCTTCACCTTTTTCTGCACATACCGGTTTTCTCGGAAATAAACATTTCAGTAAAACAAATGCGTTTTTAAAATCTAAAGGAATTTATGAAATCAATTGGTAATTTTCAAGTTGTTATTTTTAACTTTACAGACATTTTGATATGACAATATTTTGCCACAAATGCGGAACAAAAAATATAAACAGAAAAACTTGTTCGAACTGTAATACAAAACTCATTACAAATACAGAAACAAAAGAATCACCTGTTTTCAGTCAAGAAAAAGCACAATTAAAATGTCCTTGGTGCGGCACGGTAAATAAAGTTATTGATGAAACAAATTGTAAAAACTGCGGCGGTCCTTTACCGGAAATATCTAAAAACAATGACGGATTAGATATTGGAACACCTCCCGGAAATGCTCCGAGAAAAATACCGAAAGTATATATTAAAAAACTTAAATATCGAAATGTTCATTTTATAATCGGGTTCTTTTTTACTGTTCCTTTTTTTTGGACAATTATTTTTCCGATAATCGGTATCTTTATGATGAGATACGGACTTAAAAACGCAAATAATAAATTAGCAGCACTAGAAAAAGGAATTAAAGCAGAAGGCGTATTAATTGATATTTATAAAGATGCATCTCAAACCGTAAACGGAAGACATCCTTGGAAATTAGAATATGAGTTTACGACAAAATCCGGAAAATTAATTTCTGCAAAAAAAACAGGAGCTTGGAACAGCAACAACAGATACAGAAAAGCCGGCGACAGATTATGGGTTGTATATTTATCCATAAATCCCAAAATTAGTGCTATTTGGCCTCCGGTTGATTAACTAAAATTCTTTTTTGCATATTGCACAATTAAATTTTGAAATAATATGAACAGAATTTGCAATTTATTTAACATACAACACCCTATTATTCAAGGTGGTATGATTTGGTGTTCCGGCTGGGAGTTAGTGTCTGCCGTAAGCAATGCCGGTGGTCTCGGCTTAATCGGAGCAGGGTCTATGTATCCGGATGTTCTCAGAGAACACATTCAAAAAACAAAAAAAGCAACAAATAAACCCTTCGGTGTAAATGTACCTTTACTTTACCCGCAAACAGAAGAAATAATGCAGATTATTATCGATGAAGGTGTTAAAATTGTATTTACTTCTGCCGGAAATCCAAAAACTTGGACAAAACATTTGCAAGACTACGGAATAAAAGTAGCCCATGTTGTTGCTAATTCAAAATTTGCACAAAAAGCAGATGAAGCAGGTGTTGATGCAATTGTAGCAGAAGGTTTTGAAGCAGGCGGGCACAACGGACGTGAAGAAACAACAACTTTAGTTCTCATTCCTTCGATTCGTTCCGTAACCGCAAAACCGATAATTGCTGCCGGAGGTATCGGAACAGGAAGAACAATGCTTGCAGCAATGGTGCTGGGTGCAGATGCAGTTCAAATAGGAAGTCGTTTTGTTGCTTCAAAAGAAGCCTCGGCACATATTAACTTTAAAAACGAAATAGTAAAAGCTGCCGAAGGCTATACCGGGCTGTATTTTAAAAAGTTAGTTCCCGTAAGATTAATCAAAAATCAATTTGCTCTTGATGTTGAAAAAGCCGAAAATGAAGGAGCAAACAGAGAACAACTTTCAGAACTTCTCGGCAGAGGAAGAGCAAAACTCGGAATGTTTGAAGGTGATACAGAAAACGGAGAATTAGAAATCGGTCAAATATCTGCAATCATCAAAGAAATAAAGCCTGTAAAAAATATAATCAGCGATATTATTTTAGAATACAAAACCGTAAAACAACAAATTAATCACGCAAGATTTGATTTTTAAAAAATATGATAAAATTTGAGAAAATTACATTAGATAACGGATTAAGAGTCATTTTTCATCAAGATAAAAACACACCGATTGCTGCAGTAAATGTGTTGTATGATGTAGGTGCAAAAGATGAACATCTCGACAAAACCGGCTTTGCACATTTGTTTGAACATTTAATGTTCGGCGGCTCTGCAAATATCCCGGATTACGATAAACCTTTGCAAGAAGCAGGAGGCAGCAGTAATGCTTTCACAAACAACGACATTACTAATTATTATGAAACTCTGCCGAAAGATAATATAGAAACTGCATTTTGGTTAGAATCCGACAGAATGTTAAGTCTTGCATTCACAGAAAAAAGCCTTGAAGTTCAGAAAAAAGTTGTAATTGAAGAATTTAAGCAAAACTATTTAAATCGACCGTACGGAGATATGTGGTTACTAATGAGAACTATGGCATACAAAATACATCCGTATGCTTGGGCAACAATAGGAAAAGAAATATCTCACATTGAAAATGCAAATATTCAAGATGTTAAAGACTTTTTTTATAAACATTACGCACCTAATAATGCAATAATGTGTATTACCGGTAATTTTGAAAAAAACTATATTTTTGATTCGGTAAATAAATGGTTCGGAGATATTGAAAAACGAAATATTAAAAAACGTTCATTGCCTGTTGAGCCTGTCCAAACCAAAGCTCGTTTCTCTGAAGTTGAAAAAGATGTCCCTGTCAATGCTTTTTTTAAAACTTACCACATGTGTGAAAGAAGAAATAAAGAATATTTCGCAACAGATTTATTATCAGACATATTATCGAACGGAGATTCTTCCCGACTTTACCAAAAATTAGTAAAAGAGAAAAAAGTATTTTCAAATATTGATGCATATATTTCAGGAAATATTGAAAAAGGCTTATTTGTTTTTAACGGCAAACTTAATAATGGTGTTTCATTTGAAACTGCCGAAAACCAACTAAATATTGAAATAGAGAAAATTAAAAAAGAAAAAGTTTCGGAAAGAGAACTTCAAAAAATTAAAAATAAATTAGAATCAAAACTGATTTTCGGAGAAACAGATACTCTCCAAAAAACAATGAATTTAGCCTATTATGAACTAATCGGGAAAGCCGAAGATTATAATACTGAAATTAATAAATACCAAAATATAAACAAAAGCGATATTTCGGAAATTGCACAAAAAATTCTAATTCCCGAAAACAGCAATACAATTTATTATAAAGCAAAAAAACAGCAAAAAACTTAACGATAACTTAAATTAATAAATTTACCTTTAATTACATAAGGCTTGTTATCGTCAGGAACAGAATAAAGTTTAAAATTATATTCTCCCGAAATTAATTTATTTTTTCTGTCAAGACCGGTAATTTCAACCTTCCCTTCGTATGAGGTAAAAAATGTAGGCGAAGACTCTTCTTCTTTCGATATAATCTTATAACTGAGGCTGCATTGAGAAACTGAAACACCTGTTTTATAATCAAATGTTTGCTTATATTTTCCTACTTTATCTCCGTTAACTGTTATGATTATTGCTTTTTTTGAATTCACTTTAGAATCATGTGCAGCAATAATTGTTATACCTTTCAAAATAGTTGCCGATTCAGGTTTAAATACTTTTTCTGAATTATTAATCTTTGTTTCAAAGAAATTATCAGGACTAATTTCGCCTTTCCGGCAACCGATAATTCCGAATGAAAACACTATAAAGCTATATAAAATAAATCTTAACAATCTCATTATAACAATTAAAATAAACTAAGTATTTTTTATTGAAAGACGTAAAATTAATGTTTTTTAACAAATAACAAAAATAAATATACCGATTTATTAAACATACAAGCAATAAAACTATATAATTTGTATTTTTAGCAGAATAAAATTATAAATAAGGAATATAATTACTATTTTTACAAGCATAATCAGGATATTAATAATATGAAGAAAACAAAATTTGCATTACACTGGCAAATATTAATTGCTTTAATAATTGCTGTTTTATACGGTATATCTTTCCCGAATAAATATCATATTAAACTTTCTGCATACGAAAAAATAAGCAAAGAAAAAGATAAATTTTTATTTTCTGATGAAACTTTAATTAACATTGAAAACCTTATAGGCTCTGCTGCAACCGACAAAACTGAATTAATACAGAATATAGAAATTAACAACAGCATTAAATTAACTGATACACAAAAACAAATAATTCTGAAATATGCAAAATATAATCCTTCGATAAAATACATAAGTTGGATGGGAATAATATTTTTAAAAGCTCTTAAAATGATTATTATTCCTCTTATTTTAATGTCAATAATATCAGGAATTGCAAATATCGGTTCTGCCGGAAACCTTGGTCGTTTAGGGCTAAAAACATTTTTATATTATTTAATGACAAGTACGGCTGCAATAATTGTAGGATTAATTTTTGTCAACGCAATTAAACCCGGAATAGGAATTGATAAAAGCTACGGCAGCAATATTGAAATTCCGGAGCAAACATCCCATTCTTTATCAGACACATTATTAAACATTATTCCGGAAAACATTTTTGAAGCCTTTGTCAACAATCAAATGCTTTCAATAATATTCTTTGCAATATTATTCGGCTTTTTTGTAACCCGAATTAATACAAAATCAAGAATATTTTTAACCGATTTTTTTAATGCCGGTTTTGAAGTAATGATGAAAATAACAATGTTCATTATCTTATTTACTCCTTTCGGTGTATTCGGACTTGTTGCAGAAGCCGTAGCAGATCAATCAGGGCAATTAATGAAATTTTTCAGCATATTGGGGATGTACACAATAACAGTATTAGCAGCATTATTATTTCATGCTTTAATAATTTTACCGATTCTTTTAAAATTTATTGCAAAAGTCAGTCCCTGGGCACATTTTAAAGCAATGAGAGCTGCTTTACTTACAGCATTTTCAACATCCTCGTCAGGAGCAACTTTATCTTTAACAATGGAATCTGTTGAACACAAATCAGGAGTTTCCAGAAAAATATCCGGGTTCACTCTGCCCTTGGGAGCAACAATTAATATGGACGGAACCGCTCTTTATGAAGCAGTTGCGGCATTATTTATTGCACAAGCATACGGCTTTGATTTAGGACTTACCGAACAAATAATAATTGTAGTTACAGGCTTATTAGTTTCAATAGGTGCTGCCGGAATTCCGATGGCAGGCTTGTTTATGATTACAATTATATTAACTGCCGTAGATTTACCATTGGCAGGCGTTGCTTTAATTCTGCCTGTTGACAGAATTTTAGATATGTTCAGAACATCAGTTAATGTATGGAGTGACAGTTGCGGTGCCGTAATAGTTGCAAAATCGGAAGGAGAAAAATTAAAAGTGTAATAATTATTTATTTTTGCCTATTTTTGGAGTATTAATTTTGAATTAAATTATGAACGAATCAATATTAAAAGCATTAATGAAATTATTTGCAATAATTGCAAATGCCGACAGCAATGTAGTTTCCGATGAAGCAAGAAGAGTTGTAAGAACTTACCTTGATGTAATGCTGAATAAACACCACGTTGATATTTATTTAAATTTATTTGATAAGTTTGTAAAACAGCACCATCATGCAAAAAAAGATGATAACAGAAAAGTCAGAAAACAAACATCTCTTAATTCTGTTAAAGTTCTTAAAATATGCAGTGAAATAAATGAACAACTTCACCAAAAAGAGAAAATTGTCGTTCTTATAAGACTTTTGGAATTTGTTAATGAAAATAATATTATTACTGAAAAAGAACTTGATTTTGTAAAAACAGTTTCCGATATTTTTAATATTCCGGAAAATGAATTCAGCAACTTATTTAATTTAGCTATAAATAAAATAGACTCTTCCGAAAACAACCCAAAACTTCTTATCATTAATAATAAAGAAGATGATAATGTACAAAAACATATTAATTCAAAAAACTTATCGGGAGAAATTTATATTTTACATATTGAAACTACTAACACATTTGTTATAAAATATATAGGAACAGAAAGTTTATTCTTAAACAGTCAAAATATTTCACCCGAACGTTTATATATTTTTGATAACGGAGCAGTAATTAAAAGTTCAAAAATAAACCCTTTATATTACAGTGATATTGCAGGAAGGTTTATTCATTCGGACGATAGTGCAAAAGTAATTTTCAAAGCAGAAAATATTGAATTTTATTACAAAAATTCTAAAAACGGAATACAAAATTTCAATTTTACCGAACAATCCGGCAGAATGATCGGAATTATGGGCGGAAGTGGTGTAGGGAAATCAACTTTGCTTAATGTTTTTAACGGAAGCTATCCGCTTCACGGAGGTAAAATTACAATTAACGGTTACGACATTCATAAAGACAAGGAAAAACTAAACGGTGTAATTGGTTTTGTTCCGCAAGATGACTTACTGATTGAAGAATTAACTGTTTACCAAAACCTTTATTACAATGCTAAGTTATGCTTCAGCAACTTCTCCGAGAATCAAATAAAAGATGCTGTTGATAAGGTATTAAATGATTTAGATTTAACAGCCACAAAAGATTTAACTGTCGGCAGTCCTGTTAATAAATTTATCAGCGGCGGGCAAAGAAAAAGATTAAATATTGCACTTGAATTAATAAGGGAGCCGTCAATTCTTATAGTTGATGAGCCTACTTCCGGGCTATCTTCAATGGATTCCGATATGGTTATGAATTTGCTTAAAGAACAAGCCTTGAAAGGTAAATTGGTGCTTGTAAATATTCACCAACCTTCATCGGATATATATAAACTATTCGACAGTTTATTGATGATGGATAAAGGCGGACATCCGGTTTACTTCGGAAACCCTGTTGATGCAATAACTTATTTTAAACAATCAGCTAATTATGTAAATCCGGAAGAAAGCGGTTGTTCCGAATGCGGAAACGTTAACGCCGAGCAACCACTACAAATACTTGAAGCTAAAATAGTTGATGAATTCGGAAAGTTTACCAAAGAAAGAAAAATAAGCCCGCAAGAATGGTATTCTAAATATAAAAAAGAAATTGAAACCAAGCAAAAAGATACAGCAGAAACCGGAGAAAAATCAAAACTCCCTGAAAATTATTTTAAAACACCTTCAAGATTTAAGCAATTTTTAATTTTTACAATAAGAAATATTAAGGCAAAATTAACAAATAAGCAAAATTTATTGATTACTTTCTTAGAAGCTCCTGTTTTAGCAGTAATACTCGGATATTTTACAAAATACATAAGCGGAACCGATGCTGACCCGGATGCATATATCTTTGCCGAAAATGTTAATATTGTAGCTTATTTATTTATGGCTGTAACGGTTGCATTATTTTTCGGTATGACGTTAAGTGCCGAAGAGATTATTAAAGACAGAAAAATATTAAAAAGAGAAAAATTTCTTCATTTAAGCAAATTCAGTTATTTAAATTCTAAAATCTTTGTTCTTTTTGTTATTTCTGCAATTCAAACATTATCGTTTATCCTTGTCGGAAATTGGATTTTAGAAATACACGGACTTACTCTAACTTATTGGTTAATACTTTTTTCAACTGCCGCATTTGCAAATATTCTCGGTTTAAATATTTCCTCTGCATTTGATTCTGTCGTAACAATATACATAACAATACCGTTTATTTTAGTTCCTCAACTTTTATTCAGCGGCGTTATAGTTGACTTTACAAAATTACACAAGAACTTCACATCATATAAAGAAGTTCCTATAATCGGAGATTTAATGACATCACGCTGGGCTTATGAGGCTCTTGCAGTTGCTCAATTTAAAAATAATAAATACGAAAAATATTATTTTGAAGTTGATAAAGAAAAAAGTCAAAATAATTATAAACTTTCATACTTAATTCCCGAATTTGAAAAATATACAAATACCTGTGTTAATAATATTGAAGCAAGTACAAGTATTGAGCAAACCGAAAGGTATTTAAAAATTCTGACAAATGAGATTAAAGAACTTAATAAAACGTCGGAAATAAAATTTGAGAATTTAAATGAATTAACAATAAATAATTTTAATAAAAATACACAAACAGAATTGCAAAAATATTACGATAAATTAAAAAGAAAATTTAACGCAAAACAATACAAACTTAATCTAAAATCAGACTCTGTTTCTCATTCTTTAATAAAGAAGTTCAAAAACAAAGAAGATGTTTACAAATTAAAAATTAAAAATCACAATAAACAAGTTGCAGAAATACTAAGAAATAAAGGCGAATTTGATGCCATAAAAGAAGAAGACAGTCGAATGGTACAAGTTATCGATCCTATCTTCAAAATGCCTGTTTCAAAAAACGGAAGAGCCCACTTTTATTCTCCTGTTAAAAAAATAGGAAATAAAACCATTGATACACTTTGGTTTAATGTTATTTTTATTTGGTTCACATCTTTAATTATTTATTTAATGCTAATTTTTAACATATTCAGAAAAATAATTGATTTATTCGGTAAGAAATAATGATAAAGTATAATAAAAGTGAAATAATTAATAAGCTGATTTGTGCGAAAACAGCTCATGAAAGATGGATGACTTATGCAGAAGCAATTTATAACGGTATTAATTTTGGAGAAGAGCATACACCATTATTACATACAGAGTGTGAATTCGGAAAATGGTGTGCCGACAACGGGCAACTTTTATATTTTGTTGAAGCACCTAAAACATTATTAGAAGATCATAAATCTCTTCACAGAGTATATATGGAAATATACAAATTGATGCATGACAACAGCAGTTCAAACTTTTTCAATAAAGCAAGAGTTGAAAAAAAGAAAAAAGAATCCTTAGAAAAAAACTTTAAAGTATTAAATTCAATATCCGGAAATATGATAAAAGCAATTGATTCAATAATAGACAAGATTAACTCAATGTCTAAAGATGAGATTATGGCATTAGGGTAATAAATTAACATTCTCGGTCAAAAGCCGTAAAGAACTCTATATAATCTTTATTTTTCAATAAAAACACTTAAATGTGTTTTTACTTCCTCAACAGCAACTTCAAGAACATCATTAACAACAACCACGTCAAAATATTTTAAAAAAGTCATTTCATGTTCAGCTTTTGCAAGCCTCTTTTTAAGACTTTCTTCCGTTTCGGTTTCTCTGTTTCTTAACCTTTTTTCAAGTTCTTTTATTGAGGGCGGCATAATAAAAACAGTCAAACATTCTTCTTCATACTGTTTTTTTATATTAATTCCGCCGACAACATCAACATCAAAAATAACATTACTCCCTTTATTCCGGATTCTTTCAACTTCCGATTTTAATGTTCCGTAAAATTGATTTTTATATACTTCCTCCCATTCAACAAACTCACTATTTGCTATTTTATCTTTAAATTCATCAACTGATAAAAAATAATAATCTTTTCCCTGAATTTCCTTATCTCTCTTTTCTCTGCTGGTTGCAGAAACAGAAAATTCAAAATTAAATACATTTTCAGATAAAATTCTTCTTACAATCGTAGTTTTTCCCGAACCCGAAGGTGCTGAAAAAACGACTAATTTTCCGGTCATCTTTTTTAAATTATTGATTATTTCTCAAAATTGTAAACAATCATTCTATAAAACAAATTTTTTTGGTTTACAGAAAATATTTAAATTTAGAAACTGTTAAACTATTAAATTAAAGAAAAAGATGAAGCAATTTAACGAAAATTTCAAAACTAAACTTTACGAAACAATCGAAGACATTGAGAACAATTCTCTTGTTGAAGTTGTTGCCGTAATAAAAGCAAAATCAGGAAATTACAGAGACATATCACTATGGATTGCATTTGCATTCATGTTTTTAGTTTCTACTTTTTTTATGTTTTCTCCGATTGAATTTGACCCTTATTTAATGTATTTTTTTACATTTCTCTCCTTTATTTTTGCATATCTTAGTTCCGAACTGATTAAAGGCTTCAAAAGACTTTTTATTAAGAAAGCCAGAATGAAAAGAAACACGGATATATATACAAGAGCTGTATTTCAGAAAGGCGGCATAAGGTTTACTAATGAAAAAATAGGTGTGTTAATTTATGTTTCATTATTCGAAAAAAGAGTTAAAATTTTGGCAGACAGAGGTGCTTTTACATTAGTTCCCGATGAACTTTGGAAGAAAATGAAAACTGACTTTAATACAATTTTTGAAAGTAATAATATAACTGATGCATTTATTTCCGAGTTACAAAAAACAAAAGAAATTTTTGCAAAATACATTTTACCTGTTGAAAATGACATTAACGAACTGCCTGATGATTTAGAAGTAGAATTATAAAACATTATCGAACAAACGAAAATAAATTACAATTAAAAGCAAAAAGTTATGGATAACAAAAAACTTAATATATTTTTCACTTTAGCAATCATATTTACACTGTTTTTACTCATAAGCCCTTTCGCAATAGAAATTCTAAGTGCAAGACCCGGAGGCGGTCATTCATTTTCAGGCGGTGGAGGTTCCGGTGGCGGAGGTGGCGGAGGAGACGGTATCGGTTTTTTAATTTATTTAATTCTTTCAGAGTTACCGCCTTACATTTCAATTCCTTTAATAATTGCAATAATCGTTATCAGATTAATTATTAAAAGACGAAATAAAGGAGAAAGCAGAACAGTATCCTCTGCACCGGGCATCCAAGCCGTTAAAAACAGAAATGCAGATATCGAAAGAGATATTTCAATGCTTAAAGCAACTGACATTAACTTCTCAAAAGTTTTATTTATTGATTTTGCATCTTCAATATATAATAAATATTATTCATGGTACGGAAGCAAAGAGTTTAAAAATTTATCTCCTTATTTTGATGAATCTGAAATTAAAAAATCTGCAAATTTACAAAATAAACGTACTGTAAATGAAATAGTTATCGGAAGTTTAAGAATAAGCGAAGTAAATAACCTCCAACACGTTACGGGTATTGCTGTTGATATTGAAGCAAACTACACATTAAATCAACACGGCAAAAAAACCAGATACTCGGTTGTTGAAAGATGGTATTTTAACAGAAAAGCCGGAATTTTATCTCCCGAACCCGATAAAATGAGAAAGTTGGTTTGCCCGAATTGTGCTGCTCCCGCAAATTTTACTGATAACGGAGTTTGTGAAAGTTGCGGAACAAAAATTAATAACGGCGAAATGCAGTGGTTTGTAAAAAAACATAAAGTTTTAAGTCAAGAAGTTTTCAGCACAAAAGGTTTAGCTCATTATGCTCCCGAAAGAGGAACCGGCTTACAAACAATTTATCAAAGCGGATTGAGTTCATACACTTCAAGCTTTGCAGCACAACATAATATTGACTGGAAAACATACAGCGAACAATTCAAATATAATGTTGCTTCAAAATATTTCATGGCAATTTATACTGCATGGAGCAAAAATAAATTAGATAAAGTAAGAAACTTGTTAACAGACAGAACTTATGAGTCATTTATGTTTTGGATTGATGCATACAAAAGTGCAGGTTTGACTAATAAATTAGAAGATATTAAAATCACAAATGTACAATTTGTAAGAATAGATACAGACAAATTTTATGAAGCAATAACAGTAAGAATTTATGCTTCTTCGCTTGACTATGTAGTTGACAAACAAGGTAAAGTAAGAGGCGGTTCAGATAAAAGACCTCGTTCTTTCAGCGAATATTGGACATTTATAAGAAAAAACGGTGTCGAAAAAGATGAATTTGACATTTCAACATGTCCTAATTGCGGTGCCCCTGCCGATAAAATGGGACAAGCCGGTGTTTGTGAATATTGCGGAACAAAAATAAGTAACGGAGATTTTTCATGGGTACTTTCAATTATTACACAAGACGAAGTTTATTCTGGATAAAACCCAGTATAAGAAAATACAATAATCCTCCCTGTCAGTGCTTTAAAAGCCTGACAGCGGTTTTTATAATTAACAATTAAAACAAGAAAACAGATGTTTGAAATAATAGCAACTTTAAAGCTCTTCACACTGTTTATTATGATAGGTGTTTTTATTTTTCTGATTATAAACCAATTAAAGAAAAAGAAAAATCCGGATGATAATAATAAATCAATCAAAAACAAAAAAAGCTGAAATTAATTTTTAACTGTAAAGAAAATTATTTGGTTCCTTCATCTTGTTCTTTCAAATAATAACCGCTTTCAACTTTTCCGAATCGGTAAGCTAAATAAATAGTCGGAAAAAACATCGGATTATTTTCTGTTTCCATAATTTTTATCGGTTTAGGATAAGCCTCAAATGAAATACCGGTTTCGAGCATACTTAATTTTTTGTCCGTTTTGCTGAATTCAAAAGAAAAACCTGTTTTTGCATAAATCCCCGGTATAACTTTTATTTCGTTAAAACCGTATGAAAATGATTTTTTGCCGTGAATAAACCACCAAGGAGTATTTTCTGTAAACAATTGTACAGTTGTTGCATTTATAGAGTCACTCCAAACGTCATAATAAATAGGTTTCAGAAACATTGCACTAATACCGCCCACATAAAACCACCTGACTGACACACTGTTGCGATCAAACTTCTTAAATATCTCATGATGTCTTCCTACAGCAAATCGTAAATTAAAAGCAACGTTTGTTTTTCCGTAAACAAAATTAAAAATATTATAGGTAAGCGGATTACTGATTTTTTTTTCCTTATTATGCTTTACAATATTAAAATCGCCTTCGTACAAAAACTTTTTATGAACATTAATTCTTTTCCCGTAGCGATACCCTAAACCGTAACCATTTGAATTCAATACAAAAGCAAAACTTTTTTCATTTCTGAACAAAATTTTATGCTCAGTATCAACTTCACCTTGTGAAAAAACAATTGAAAAACTAAAAGATAGGAATAATATAAAAATTAACTTCTTCATAAAAGTTTAAACAAATAAAGTTTGTAAAATAAATTACAAACTTTATTTATTAAAAAATAATATTTTTTTTATAAGTTTTCGCTGTTTTGAAAATCAACAGTTTCAATCACATCTTGCGAACCTTGTTCTTGCACGTCTCCCGAATAAACAGATGGCGGATAAGCAGGACATAATCTTGCACTTGAATTGCATGACGAAATCATAAAACTTCCGAAAAATAAAAGAATTCCAAAAATAGAAAGTAACTTTTTCATTGTATATTATATTAATTTATTAACAAATTTCATTCTATGTATATGCAAAGTTAAAAGATTTTTATTTAATAATGAATTTTTTTACTGATTAAATCAATTTAAACATAATTATATGTATCCTTTAACATACAATTATAGCCATTTATTGTATATTGCATTGTATTTTATTAATCATTTTACAAAAAGAATATGAATATTGAAAATTTCAGAGAATATTGCTTATCTAAAAAAGCTGTAAGCGAATCTTTTCCTTTTGACAAAACAACACTTGTTTTAAAAGTTCTTGACAAAATGTTTGCACTTACCGATTTAGAAGATGATTTCAGCATAAATTTAAAATGCGAGCCCGAAAAAGCAATTTTAGTAAGAGAAAAATATAATGCGGTAAAAGAAGGATATCACATGAATAAAAAACATTGGAATACAATTATAATAGACGGCTCAATACCCGATTCAAAATTAAAAAAATGGATTGATGATTCATACAATTCAGTCGTTTCTAAAATGACGAAAAAGAATAGAGAAAAATTATTAAAAATGTAATGAATTTTAATACAAATTAAATTCTAAATGTATAATACATTTTAGTTTAGATTATTTATTTTTGCGAAAATTAATTATTAAAAAATAATCGATGGAAAGAGATAATAAAATATTTGACTTGATTAATCAAGAACTTAACAGACAAAAAAGAGGTATTGAATTAATTGCTTCAGAAAACTTTGTAAGCAAACAAGTTATGGAAGCAATGGGTTCTCCTTTAACTAATAAATATGCCGAAGGGTACCCCGGAAAAAGGTATTACGGAGGTTGCCAAATTGTTGACCAAACAGAGCAACTTGCAATAGACAGAGCAAAAGAATTATTCGGTGCCGAATGGGTTAATGTTCAACCTCATTCCGGTGCACAGGCAAATGCTGCCGTTATGTTAGCCGTATTAAAACCCGGCGATACTTTTATGGGACTAAACCTTTCACACGGAGGACATTTAACCCACGGTTCATTTGTTAATTATTCCGGCATTCTTTATAATGCCGTTTCATACAATGTAGGTGAAGAAACCGGAACGGTAGATTATGACGAAATGGAAGAACTTGCAATTAAAGAAAACCCTAAATTAATTGTTGGCGGTGCTTCTGCATATTCTCGTGATTGGGATTATAAACGAATGAGAGAAATTGCTGACAAAGTCGGTGCTCTGTTAATGTTCGATATTGCACATCCTGCCGGTTTAATTGCTGTAGGGCTTTTAAATAACCCTATCCCTCATTGCCATATCCTTACAACAACCACACATAAAACATTAAGAGGCCCCAGAGGCGGAATGATTATGATGGGAAAAGATTTTGAAAATCCTATGGGCAAGAAAACACCAAAAGGAAAAACCAGAATGATGTCATCTGTACTCGACTCAGGAGTATTCCCCGGAACACAAGGCGGGCCGCTTGAACATATTATAGCAGCAAAAGCAGTTGCATTCCGAGAAGCTTTAACCGATGAATTTAAAGATTATCAAAAACAAGTAATTAAAAATGCAAAAGCATTAGCAGATGCATTCGTTGAAAAAGGTTACAAAGTAATTTCCGGCGGAACAGATAATCATTCGATGTTAATTGACCTAAGAACAAAAGTTCCCGAAACATCAGGTAAAATTGTTGAAAAAGCTCTGGAAAAAGCTGACATTACTTTAAATAAAAACATGGTTCCTTTTGATTCTCGTTCTCCTTTCCAAACATCGGGTATCAGAGTAGGAACTCCTGCAATTACTACAAGAGGCGTAAAAGAAGATTTAATGCCTGTTATTGTTGATATGATTGACGAAGTTATCTTAAATCCCGAAAACGAAGACATTATTTTGAATGTAAGAAAAAAAGTTAATAATCTAATGGAAAACTATCCCTTAACAACACATTAGAAGTTTATTTATTTTATTATTAAGCATATTTTACAATCAGTTAAATATTAGAAAAGCACCTTTGATGAAAAAAATAATAATACCTGTCTTTTTGACTGCAAGTGTTTTGATTAGCTGTAATCAAAGCGTAACAGAAAAAAACAACCAAAATGACGAAAGTAAGAAACCTATTGTTGAAAACATTTCTGAAGATAGCCTGCAAAAAGGCTTCCGATTGCTGGTGTCAAACTGTTTCTCATGCCATAGTCCGGATTTAGATATTCAAAAAAAGATTGCTCCTGCAATGGGGACAATAAAAAAACATTACATTACGGAAGGAATAACAAAAAAAGATTTTACCGAAAATTTAATTGAATTTATAAAAAATCCTGTTGAAGAAAAAACCAAAATACCGGATGCTATAGAAAAATTTGGGGTAATGCCTAAATTTGAATTTAATGAAACAGACTTAACTAATATTGCAAACTATATTTATCACACTAAACTTGAAAACACAGATTGGTTTGCAAAACACTTTGAAAAAGAAAAAATAAAATACGGTGTAGGTTTAAAAGATTTGCCTTACATTGATATGGGAAAGCAGTTTGTATTGTCAACAAAATCGGTATTAGGTACTAACCTTAAATTTGCAATAAAAAACAAAGGAACTGCAAATGCTGTAGAATTCTGTCAAGAGAGAGCTTACCCGTTGACAGACAGTATGGCAGTTGCTTTAAGTGTTAAAATAAAAAGGGTTTCCGATAAACCCAGAAATTTGCTTAATACAGCAAATAAATCAGAGTTGCAATATATTCTTGCAAGTCAAAAAAGTCTCTCCGAAAAAGAGATAATAAAGCCTCAAATACAAAAGATAGGAGAGAAAATAGTCGGATATTACCCTATCATTACCGGTAAATTCTGCTTACAATGTCATGGAATACCTGATGTGCAAATAAATTCAGGAGTTTTAGAGAAAATAGATTTACTGTACCCCAAAGATATGGCAACAGGCTATGCCGAAAACCAACTCAGAGGTATTTGGGTGGTAGAAATGGATGAAAAGTAACTCGAACAGGTAAAGAGAAAAAGAAATATTAGGAGTAGTTTTTTAATCTGCCGTACACAATTACTTAAAATATAACAAATGGACAATATAAAACTGAATGTATGGTCAAAAAAAATAAAAACTGAAATTGATTCTCAAATTGATGATATTTTTAAAAGAGATTATAAATTTTATAAAATTGACCGATTAGAAAGAATTGCCGAAAAAATTGATGCCTTTTCGGATAATTGTTCAGAATGTGAAAGCCTGAAAAATGAGGTAGAAGATATTGTTGCAAATCTTACAAAAAGTTTAAAATCAGGTTCTCCGAAACTTCGTTCCGAATACGAAAAAAGAAACGAAAAAATTGTAAACCATTTAAAAAAAGTTCATAATTTATCATATAAAGAATATTATGCTTCTTCATACTCTTTTATAGGTTTTGCAACAGGAACTATATTATTTACGGCAATATTTTGGTTTATTAATTCTAATTTTCTGTTGCCTGCTTCATTATTCGGGTTTACTTTCGGAATTATTATCGGAAGAATTATAGGTAAGAAAAAAGATAGAGAACAAGAACAAAACAACTTAATTTTGTGATTTTATTCATTTTTTTATCAATAATATTGTAAATTTACAGTTCTAAGTATTTAATCTATAAACAAAAACCATAATTATGAAACAGACGGCAACGCTCTTTGCAGTTTTATTACTATTAATTTTTTCTTGCAAAACGAACAAAAAAGAAAATACAGAGTATAATTATCCCGAAACAATGAAAGATTCAACAGTTGATGAATATTTCGGAACAAAAGTTCCCGACCCGTACAGTTGGCTCGAAGATGATAATTCAGAAGCTACAAAAGCCTGGGTTAAAGCACAAAATGAATTTACGTTTTCGTATTTAAATAAAATTCCTTTTAAAGATAAAATTAAAAACAGATTAGAAGAAATATGGAATTACGAAAAAAAAGGTGCCCCGTTCAAAAAAGGTAATTACTATTATTTCTATAAAAATGACGGCTTACAAAACCAATATGTTTTATACCGTACAAAAGAACTCGGAAAAAATGCCGAAATTTTTCTCGACCCGAATACATTTTCTGAAGACGGAACAGTATCAATGAGTTCAATAAGTTATACAAAAGACGGCTCATTAGCAGCTTATCAAATATCGGAAGGAGGTTCTGATTGGAGAAAAGTAATTATAATTGATACAGAAAACAAAAAACAACTTGAAGACACATTGGTTGATATAAAATTCAGCGGTTTGGCTTGGAAAGGAAATGAAGGCTTTTATTACAGCAGCTACGACAAACCGAAAGAAGGCAGTAAATTATCAGGCTTAACACAATACCATAAATTATTTTTTCACACAATAGGAACTTCCCAAAAAGATGACAGATTAATTTTCGGAGGAGAAAAACAAAAAAGAAGATATTTAGGAGCTTATTTAACCGAAGATCAAAGATTTTTAGTAATCACGGCATCAGAAAGTACAAGTGGTAATGAGCTGTACGTTAAAGACTTAACAACAGACGACAGCAATATTGTTCCCGTAATGGAAGGCTTCGATAGTGATTTATATGTTGTTGACAATCAAGGAACAAGATTGCTAATTCACACAAATTACAAAGCACCTAATAATAGGTTAGTAGAAGTTGATGCTTCAAACCCTAAATCCGAAAACTGGAAAGATCTTATTCCCGAAACCGAAAATGTTATGTCCGTTAATACAGGAGGTGGGTATTTATTTGCATCATACATGGTTGACGTAAAATCGCAAGTTATACAATTCGATTACAGCGGAAAAAAAATAAGAGAAGTAGAATTACCTGCAATCGGAACAACATACGGTTTCTCAGAAAAAAAAGACGAAAAAGAACTCTACTATACTTTTACTTCTTTCACCTATCCTGCCACAATCTTTAAATACGATATTGAAAAAGGAACATCAGAATTATACTGGAAACCTAATATTTCTTTTAATCCTGATGATTTTGAAACAAAACAAGTATTCTACAAAAGTAAAGACGGAACAAAAATCCCGATGTTTATTGTTTATAAAAAAGGACTTGAACTGAACGGAAAAAATCCAACATATCTTTATGCATACGGAGGTTTTAACATTAGTTTAAAACCGGGGTTTGACTTGCGAAAATTAGTTTGGCTGGAAAACGGCGGAATTTACGCACAACCCAATATTAGAGGCGGAGGAGAATACGGAGAAAAATGGCATAAAGCCGGAACAAAAATGAACAAACAAAATGTATTTGACGATTTTATTGCTGCTGCCGAATATCTTTTTAAAGAAAAATATACATCAAGCGATTATCTTGCAATTGCAGGAGGCTCAAACGGAGGTTTATTAATAGGTGCAACAATAACGCAACGACCCGATTTGGCAAAAGTTGCATTCCCCGCAGTTGGTGTTATGGATATGCTTAAATATCACAAATTCACATCAGGAGCAGGATGGGCAAGCGATTACGGAACTTCGGAAGAATCAGAAGAAATGTTTAAATACCTTTTGAATTATTCTCCGGTTCATGCAATTAAAGAAGGGGTTAATTATCCTGCAACAATGGTAACAACAGCCGATCATGACGACAGAGTAGTTCCGGCTCATTCATTCAAATTTGCGGCAACATTGCAGGCAAAAGCAAAAAGCAATAACCCTTTATTAATAAGAATTGAAACAAATGCCGGACACGGAGCAGGAACACCTACATCAAAACAAATAGAACAAGTTGCCGATAAATTTGCATTTGCTTGGTATAATATGGGAATTAATCCTTTTAAAAACTAAAAACCTATAAACAAGATTGTTAAGCGTAGTTTTTTAAACTACGCTTTTTTTTATGAAGAATTTTTTCATAAAAAAACCAGATGAATCAGTATAAAAAATAACATATTATTAAAGAAATACAATAAAAACAATTAATTTCGTTATTAAAATCAACAGAAACAATCTGATTTTATGATTATCATTCATTATTATAAGAATTTAATTATAAATTTACACATTGAAAAAAAGTTAAACTTTCTTATCTCCTTTTATGAGAAAATCGACAATATTCTATACTATTCTGTTATTTGTATTGTTTTCCTTTAAAATAAATAAGGCTCAAAATAATAACTTCCGGTATCCCTTAACATTCAAAGACACAACTACTGATAAATATTTTAACACGAAAATATCTGACCCGTACAGATGGCTTGAGGATAATAACTATGATAAAACTAAGGCTTGGGTTAAAGCTCAAAATAACTTTACATTTACATATTTAAACGAAATTCCTTTCAGAGATAATATCAGAGCCAGATTAAAAGAAATTTTAAAATATGAAAGATATGATATTCCTAAGAAAAACGGAGAATATTATTACTTTTATAAAAATAACGGATTACAAAATCAATGGGTTTTTTACAGAACAAAAGAACTCGAAAAAAATGAAGAAGTATTTATAAATCCGAATAACTTCTCAAAAGACGGTACAATCTCAATGAGTAAAGAAAGCTTTTCTAAAGACGGTTCTTTATTGGCATATCAAATTTCCGAAAAAGGTTCCGACTGGAAAAAAATCGTTGTAATTGATACAAAAACCAAAAAGCAAATCGGAGATACTTTATTTAATATTTATGACAGCAGAATTTCTTGGGTCGGAAATACAGGTTTTTATTACAGCACATTCGATAAACCTAAAGGCGAAAAAAAACTTTCCGTTTCAACACAATATGATAAATTATATTTTCACAAATTAAATGATGCTCAAAAAAATGACAAATTAATTTTTAACGGAGAAGAGCACAAAATAAGATATTTAAAAGCATTTGTTACCGAAGACGAAAAATTCCTTTATATAAAAGCTGCAGAAAGTTTTAGAGGAAATGGGCTGTATATCAAGGATTTAATAAAGAAAAACAGCATAATTGACACAATAGTAAAATCATTCGATAATAAAAATACGATTATTGATAACAATGATTCCGAACTATTGATTTTAACAAACCTTAATGCTCCCAATAATCGGTTAATTAAAGTTGATGCATCAAATCCGCAACCTAAAAACTGGACTGACCTGATTCCTGAAACCGAAAATGTTTTATCAGTAACAACAGGAGGCGGATATTTATTTGCTTCGCGAATGGTTGATGTTAAATCACAAATTATTCAATACGATTACAGCGGAAATAAAATCAGAAAAATTAAATTACCTGCAATCGGCACAACAGTTGATTTTAAGGCAAAAAAAGAAGATACTGTACTGTTTTATACTTTTAAATCTTTTACATATCCTTCAACAATATTTAAGTTTAATATCAAAAAAGGAACTTCCGAATTATTCTGGAAACCTAATATTTCTTTTAATCCGGAAGATTATGTAACAAAACAAGTTTTTTACGAAAGTAAAGACGGAACAAAAATACCAATGTTTATCGTTCATAAAAAAGATATAGAATTAAACGGCAAAAATCCTACATATTTATACGGCTACGGAGGATTTAACAGAAGTTTAAAACCTTTATTTTATCTTGAAAATTTAATTTGGATAGAAAACGGAGGAATATACGTTCATGCAAATTTAAGAGGAGGAGGAGAATACGGTGAAAAATGGCATAAAGCCGGAACTAAAATGCAAAAACAAAATGTATTTGACGATTTTATTGCAGCGGCAGAGTATTTAATCAAAGAAAAATATACATCAAGCGATTATCTTGCAATTTCAGGAACGTCAAACGGAGGTTTATTAATAGGTGCAGTAATGACACAACGCCCTGACTTATTTAAGGTTGCTCTTCCCACCGTAGGTGTTATGGATATGCTTAAATATCACAAATTTACATCAGGTGCAGCATGGGTAAGCGATTACGGAACTTCGGAAGAATCAGAAGAAATGTTCAAATACCTTTATAATTATTCTCCCGTTCATTCGGTAAAAAAAGGAATAAAATATCCTGCAACTTTAATTGCAACCGCAGACCACGATGACAGAGTAGTTCCTGCACATTCTTTTAAATTTGCAGCAACATTACAAGCAAATACAAACAGCAATAATCCTGTGTTAATAAGAATTGAAACAAATTCCGGACACGGCAGCGGAACTCCGATATCTAAATTAATAGAACAGGTAGTGGACAGGTTTGCATTTACTTGGTATAACATGGGAATTAACCCGTTTGAAAACAATAAATAATTTATTAAAGTAAAAGTAACGCTTGGTTAGAATTTCTGAATTTATCAGATTTTAAAGTAAAAAAATGAATCACAGTTTCATAGTAATAGAAGGAAACATAGGGGCAGGAAAAACAACATTAGCCAAAAAAATTGCAAAAGATTATAATGCTAAATTAATTCCGGAAGATTTTGCAGAAAATCCTTTTCTTCCTAAGTTCTATAAAAACCCCGATAAATATTCATTCCCTCTGGAATTATCTTTTCTTGCCGACAGGTTTTATCAATTAAATAAAGAAATAAGAAACAGAGATTTATTCAAATCATTTGTAGTTTCTGATTACTACTTTACAAAATCTTTAATCTTTGCAAGAAATACTTTGTCCGATGACGAATACGGATTATACCGAAGAATTTTTAACATAATTTACACGAACTTGCCGAAACCTGATTTATATGTTTACTTATATCTTGACGTAAAAAATTTAATTAAAAATATTAAACGAAGAGGACGAGACTATGAAAGAAACATTAAACCCGAATATCTCGACAAAATTCAAAAAGGATATTTTGAATATATGAAACAACACAGAGATGAATATAAATTCTTAGTGATTGACACTAACAGAATTGATTTTGTCAGGGAACAGCCTCATTACGAGCAAGTTAAAAATGTTATTTTCAACAACGACTATAAAACAGGAATTAACAGAATTATTTTATAAAAGTAAATAATATCAATTAGTTAGTAAATGCAACTTTTTTATGTATTTTTACGTCATTAGTTATATAGTTGTATCTTTATACTTAAATTTGAATAGCTGATGAAACGCCTTTTAAAAACTTTCATATTTTCCCTTTTTATATTTTCCTTTTTTCAAGGAAATGCACAATTTAAATTAGACAGTATTGTCAAAACGGATGTAGTAAGATGTTTCGGAGATGCTTCGGGAACAATTACCGTATATGTTTCAGAAGGACAAACACCCTATGAATATTCAATTGACGGAGGCGTCACATATCAATTAAGCAATAATTTTACAGGATTAGTTTCAGGTGCATATTCGGTTTATTCAAAAGATTTTTTCAACCAAATTGTTTCAGACGTTGTATATATTGACGAACCTGTTGAGATACAAATTATTAATGAAACAAAAACAGATGTTACGGGATGCTTCGGAGATATAAACGGTACAATAACAATAAATGCCACAGGAGGAACAGGAGCTCTTCAATACTCAATAGACAACGGAACAACGTACCTAAACAACGGAGGTAACTTTACAGGTTTATCTGCCGGAACATACAACATAGAAATTATTGACGATAGTTTATGTGTAAAAACCGGTTCTGCAATTATTGTAGGGCAACCTGCCGAATTACAAATAACAACCGAAACCGTTGTTGATGTTTTAGGATGTAACGGTGCAGATAACGGCTCAATTGACATTCTCGTTACCGGCGGAACTTCTCCTATACAGTACTCTATTGACGGCGGAACAACTTTTCAAGCCGGTCATTATTTTTCGCCTCTGCCGGCAGGCAGCTATTCGGTTGTTGTAGAAGACGCTAATAATTGCACGACAAACGGAAGTACCCTTACTGTAAATGAGCCTGCAGTAGTAAGTATAGATTCTGAATCACATACAAATATAACAGGTTGCTTCGGAGAACATACAGGAACAATAACTATTACGGCATCAGGAGGAACAGGGCTGTTATACTACGCAATAGATGGCGGGGTTGTTTTTCAGAATAACGGTAATTTCTCAAATTTATATGCCGGAACTTATAATGTTGTTGTAAAAGACGAAAACGGCTGTTCTGTTGCCGGAAGTGAAATTATTATTACCGAACCCGATGAAATTATTATTGACTCAGAATCGGCTACTGATATTACAACTTGTTTCGGAGATGCAACCGGAGGAATAACAATTAACGCACACGGAGGAAGCAGCACATTAGAATATTCAGTTGACTTAGGAACAACTTGGCAGGCAAGTAATGTATTCAACACACTTACGGCAGGTTTATATACTACAATGGTCAGAGATGCCGTTGAAACCACTTGTCAAGTCACAGGACAATCTCATACAGTTTTACAACCTCTTGAATTATTAATAACAGAAGTTTCAACAACAGATGTCTCAACTTGTTTCGGAGGTAATGACGGAACAATTCATATTACTACAAACGGAGGAGGAACACCTGCATACCAATTTTCAACAGACGGAGGGGCTACTTATCCTCACGGAAATGATATTATAAATTTATCAGCAGGAATTTACGACATAGTTGTAATAGATTCACACAATTGTACGGATACATTTACAACCAATATTGTTGAAATATCAGAACCGACCCCGGTAGTTATTACAAATGAAGTTCTGACTGATCCTACTTGTTTCGGAGGCAATAACGGAAGCATTGAAGTTACTGCAAGCGGGGGAACAGGACAATTACAATATTCTCCCAACGGAGGAGCAAATTTTTACTACGGAAATACTCTGTTCGGCTTATCTGCCGGCATTACTTACGATATTGTAGTAATGGATGACCACGGATGTACAACTATAGGAGGTTCTTATGTTTTGGGGCAACCTTCCGAACTTATTATCAATTCTATTGTAAAACAAGATGTATCAGAATGTTACGGAGGAACAAACGGCTCAATAATCATTAATGCTGTCGGAGGAACTGTTCCGATTAATTATTCTGTTGATAATGAAATTACATACCAATTATCAAATACATTTAACGGTTTAATTGCAGGCTCATACCATGTAGTAGTAAAAGATAATAACAACTGCAAAACAGACGGCGGAACAATTGAGATTTTACAACCCGAACCTTTGCTTTTTGTTTCGGAAACACACGAAGATGTTACCGGATGCAGAGGCAATAATAACGGAGCAATTCACATTACGATGACAGGTGGAACGCCTCATGCAACAAACGGATATAAATATTCAATAAACGGTAGTGTTGCCGCCTACGGAACAGGTAATTTTATTAATTTGCTTGCAGGTGATTATAACATTATTGTTACTGATGAATATGATTGCCCTGTTAATGTTAATACAATAACCATAAATGAACCGGAAGAATTAATACCTGCATTTGTTTCTCAGCAAAATATTAATTGCTACGGTGATGCAACCGGAAATATAAGCATTTCGGCATCAGGCGGACAGTTTCCGTATCAATACTCTTCTGATAACGGTATTACATACCAAAACAATTCATTTTTCTCAGGCTTAACGGCAGGTACATATCAAACCTATGTGAAAGATGCTTATAATTGTGTCAGAATAGGTCCAGAAGTTATACTTACACAACCCGACACATTAGAAATAACCTCTGTAACATATACGGATGTTATCGGATGCAACGGTAATAATAACGGAACAATTACTGTAAGTGCAACAGGCGGTGTTCCCGGCTATATGTACACAATTGATATGGGAAGCAGTTGGTATGCTAACGGAGGAGTTTTTACAAACCTTTCCCCCGGTGATTATTTTGTAAAGATATACGATACAAATTTTTGTGAAGCAAGTTTTGTTGATGTTAATATGGATATTGATACAATTCATATTACAGAACCTTCGAAAATACAATTGGACAGCATTAATAAAACTGATATATTATGTTACGGTGACAATAACGGAACAATTGATATTTATGCCTCGGGAGGAACAGGAACATTGAGTTATTCTATTGATAACGGTACAACATATCCTAATACAACAGGCAACTTTATTAATTTACCGGCAGCAAACTATATTGTTAAAGTAGTTGATGCAAATAATTGTCCCACAATTACATATCCGGTAGGTATATACGAACCGGATTCTTTATATATTGAAAATGTTACAGCACAAGATGAATCTTGCTTATGGGCAAACGACGGCATAGTTACAATTTATGCAACAGGCGGCTCTTGGCCCTATGAATACTCAATAGACGGAATTAATTACCAAACAAACCGAAATATTGAGAATTTACCGCCCGGAATTTACACAGCAGTAATTCGTGATAAGAATATGTGTCCTGCAACTGCAAATTTCACAGTTGAGGTAGGCTCTCCTAATGATGCTTCACTGTTTACTTCTGATGTTTCCGAAGGTTGCAGCCCTCTGAACGTACAATTTCAAAGACTAAACGCAGGCACAACTTATCTTTGGGAATTTGGTGACGGTGAAGTTTCAAGTTTTAATGAGCCTTCTCACACCTTTTATAATATCAGCGGAGCACCTGTTATTTACACGGTAACGGCATATTCCGTTTCTCCTAATAATTGTTTAGATACTGCTCAAATGGATATTACCGTAAATCCGCAACCTCAATTAAGTTTTACGGCTGACCCGATGATTGCGTATTATCCCGAAACAACTATTAATATTACAAACAACAGTCCGGGAATGTCAACTTACCTTTGGAACTTCGGTGACGGCAACACTTCAACAGACGAAAATCCGGGTTCGCATACTTATGATGACTGCGGAGAATACATTATCAGTATGTTTGCTGAAAATGCTTATACTTGTCAAAATACTTTTCAAGATACAATATTAATTACGGCACATCAACCGCAAGCATTTTTTCAGGTAGATACAACACAACATTGTACACCTTTTACCTTTTATTTTGAAAATCAATCTACTTTTATTGATACTTTTGAATGGTTATTACATGACGGAACAATAAGATACGAAAATGATTTCAGTTTATTTTTTGAAGAACCCGGAACATATACAATTCAATTAAACACATTGGGATATTGTAATACTTATGATTCTTACGATACTACAATAACTGTTTTCCAATCACCCGAAGTTGATTTTGAAGTAATTCCGGATACGGTAATGTTACCCGACCAACCTATAAGATGCTTTAATCACAGCTCTGATGACAGCGACTCATTCTTTTGGGAATTTGGTGACGGAGGAACATCAACAGATGAAAATCCGATTTATCAATACACAAACGAAGGTTCATATTCTATTAAATTAACAGTTATTTCCGTTAATAAATGTACTGATTCCTTAACCCTTTTAACAGAAGTTGTTGTTTTACCCGAAGGCAAAGCTCTCTTCCCTAATGCTTTTACACCTAACGGCGACGGTATAAATGATGTATTTAAACCGGCATTATACCGTTCGGTAGAAAGTTTTAAAATGGAAATATATAATCGTTGGGGAGAACTTGTTTTTTATACCGAAGATATTGAAACCGGCTGGACAGGTTATTTTGACGGCAAACTAAGCCTGCAAGATGTTTATGTTTGGCGTGCCGAAGGCATTTATTTAAACGGAACACCGTTCATTTTTGCCGGCAGTGTTACTTTACTGCGATAAACATTGTAGTAATTATTAAGCATTACTAAAAGTTGGGTTTATACCTCAACTATTCCTCATTCAACACATCAAAAATAAAAGAATAAATTAATGCTGTTTCTTTATATGTTTTAAATCTTCCGGACATTCCGCTGTGCCCGGCTTCCATATTAGTAAAAAGGTAAATAGGATTATCGCTTGTGTTATATTCTCTTAATTTTGCAACCCATTTTGCAGGTTCCCAATATTGAACCTGCGAATCGTGCAATCCTGCCGTAACAAACATTGCAGGATAATTTTGTTTTGCAACTTGGTCATAGGGCGAATACGACAACATATAATCATAATATTCTTTTTCGTCAGGGTTTCCCCATTCGTCATATTCCCCTGTTGTTAAAGGAATTGATTCATCAAGCATAGTAGTAATTACATCAACAAAAGGAACTTCCGAAATAATTCCTGCATATAAATCAGGTCGCATATTTGAAACTGCACCGGTTAATAAACCTCCGGCACTTCCGCCCATTGCAAAAGTATTTTCCGGTTTTGAATATCCTTCTTTATGTAAAAATTCGGTGCAAGTAATAAAATCGGTAAATGTATTTTTTTTATGAAGCAATTTCCCGTCTTCATACCATTTTCTGCCGAGCTCCTGCCCTCCCCTTACATGTGCAATTGCAAAAATAAAACCTCGGTCTAACAAACTCAAAACTGATGAGTGAAAACTTGCATCCATACTGTAACCATAAGAACCGTAAGCATATATAAGCAACGGATTTCCCCCGTTTAATTTAATGCCCTTTTTATAAACAACAGACAAAGGAATTTTCTTTCCGTCATTTGCTTTTGCAAACAATCTTTTTGCTTCATAATTATCCTTTGAAAACTTTTTACCTGCAAACTTTTCTTTAAGCAAAGTTTTTTGTTTTGTTTTCATATTATAATCAAAATAAGAATTAGGTGTTGTTAATGAACTGTATCCGTATCTTAATATTTCGGTATCATACTCGGCATTATCAGAAATCCAAATTTCATAAACTTCTTCTCCGCAATCAAGAATATGGTCAGTTTTGTTTTTCAAGTCAATAATTCTTAAATATATAAGACCGTTTTTCCTTTCGTTAATTACAATATAGTTTTTAAAAACTTCAAAATCTTCAATAAAAACATCAGGGTTGTAAGGTACAACTTCTTTCCAATTTTCAGGCTCAGGATTTTCAAAGTTTGTTTTTACAATTTTAAAATTTGTTGCTCCTCCGAAATTCGTTAAAATATACAATTCATTTTCATGTGTTTCAACAGAGTATTCATGCTTATCTTCTCTGGGAGTAATTACTTTAAATTCATCATTCGGGTTATCGGCATTAATATATCTGCATTCGGAAGAAATTGTACTGCCGGCTTCAAGCAATATGTATTCATCTGATTTACTTTTAGATACAGATATATAAAATGAATCATCTTCTTCCTCGTAAATTAGGACATCATCTTCTTCCGAAGTTCCCAAAACATGTTTCCAAAGTTGAAATTCTCTTAAAGTTTCTTCATCTTTCTTAATATAGAAAACAGTTTTATTGTCGGATGCCCATTCGGCTTCTCCGTCAGTATTTTTAATAATGTCTTTGTAATCTTCGCCGGTTTCCAAATTTTTAAACCTGATTTCGTATTTTCGCCGCCCGACCGTATCAACACTGTATGCTAATATTTTATTATTTTGGCTTACGGCATAATCAGTAACATAGTAATACGGAAAACCTAATGATAATTTATTTACGTCCAGCAAAATTTCTTCATCATTATCAAGATTCTTTTTTTTTCTGCAATAAATGGGGTGTTCTTTCTGAGCTTCGTATCTTACGTAATAAAAATAAGCATTATCAAAATAAGGAACAGAACTGTCTTTTGCTTTTATTCTGCTGACAATTTCGTCAAAAATAACTTCTTGTAAAGAATCGGTATGTTCTAATTTATATTTTAAATAATTATTTTCTGCTTTAAGATATTCTATAACTTTCGGGTTTTCTCTTTCATTTAACCAATAATAATTATCAATTCTGGTATCTCCGTGAATGCTTAATTCTTTTTTTATTTTTTCAGCAACGGGTGCAATAATTTCTTCGTTAACTTTACACGAACTTGTCATCATAATTTCTAAACTTAATAAAATAATAATCGTAAAGTACAGCAGTCTTTTCATCCTATATTTTTTACATTTTAAGGCTTGCAAAAATAGATTATTTTATTTAATAATTCCTATTTATATTTACAACAATAAATATTTAATAACTTATTCATCGTGAAAACTAATATTTTTCTGTTACATTCTTAATTTTAAACTTGATTTCACAAGGACAAGAAAATAAAACTAAGGAAATAAGAAAGCGTTATTATCAAATTGAAGAAAATAAAGAAGATTTTAATGTACATAAAGTTGAATTGAATTATATGCTTCCGGCTTGTCGGTCCGAAAACGAAAGTTATCAGAAGCGTTTTTATTTTGATAATGAGATACTGATAAAATATATTTATAAAAAACCGGGTGCTGATACAGACAAGAATATAAATATTTCAAAAGTGGAAAAATTCTCAAAAAAGGAATTAAAAATCTGAGAAATATCAACTTTACTTTACATAGACAGAAACATTGGATATTATTGGTTGATGCTTTATCTGAGTTTAAAATTTTTGCCGAGGTATTTTTCGCGAACTTCCGGGTTTGAAGCCAAATCATAGGCTGTTCCTGATTCTAAAATACGCCCTTCGTATAATAAATAGGCTCTGTCGGTAATATTTAAAGTTTCATGAACATTATGGTCAGTTATTAAAACCCCGATGTTCTTTTCTTTCAGTTTTTTTATGATACTTTGAATATCTTCAACAGCTATCGGGTCAACACCGGCAAAAGGCTCATCCAAAAGAATAAATGCAGGATCTATTGCCAATGCTCTTGCTATTTCTGTTCGTCTTCTTTCTCCGCCCGAAAGTTGAATGCCTTTACTTTTTCGTATATGTGATAATCCGAATTCTTCAATTAATTTCTCAGTTTTCATATATTGTTCTTTTTTAGACATATTCGTCATTTCAAGAACACTTTTAATATTATTTTCTACAGATAATTTCCTAAAAACAGATGCTTCTTGCGGCAAATAACCTATTCCCATTTTTGCACGTTTATACATAGGCAATTTTGTTATATCATTATTGTCAAGATAAACACTGCCTCCGTTTGGTCTTATAAAACCGACAATCATATAAAAAGTAGTTGTTTTCCCGGCACCGTTAGGTCCTAATAATCCGACAATTTCACCTTTATTAACTTCTACCGAAATTCCTTTTACAACTGTTCTGCTTCCGTATTTTTTAATTACTTTATCTGTATATAGTTTCATTCCGGTTCTGTTAGTTATTTGTTTCCGAAGCATAAAATTATCAAACATTTAATTAACTGCAATTTTTACTGCTGTTTTTAACAATTTTTACGATTTAAATATCTTATTTTGCAAAACATTTTATTGAAATTATGGCATGCACAGCTGATTTTTTTATTATTAATGATATGGTTTTCCCGACAAAGAAGTTTAACATTTCAGAACTGGAAAAAGGGATTACTATTTACGAAGTTGTTAAAATTATTGAGGCAACTCCGTTATTTATAGAAGATCATATTATCAGACTATTTGAATCTGCAAAAATTAAAAAACTTAAAATTTGGTTAAAAAAAGAAAATATAATTAAACAAGTTCTTAAATTAATTGAAATTAATAAAATTAAAAGGGGACGTTTAAAATTTGCCTTACGGTTTCATGAATCAGAAAATATTCTTATCTGCTTTTTTTTGCAAGATATTGAACCTGATAATATAACTTATAAAAAAGGTGTAAAACTTATTTCGAAAAAGGCAGAAAGAGAAAATCCGAATGCAAAAGTAATTAACTATAAATTGAGGAAGTCAGTAAAATCCCGAATGAAAAAAGAAAATGCTTTTGAAACGCTTCTTATTTCAAAATCCGGCAAAATTACAGAATGTAGTAAATCAAATATCTTTTTTATAAAGGATAACTATTTATACACGCCAAAATCAAAAGATATTTTAAAAGGAATTACACGAGAACACATTTTTAATATTTGCAAAGAAAATAATATTAAAATTATTGAAACCGATTTATATCAAAATGATATTAAAAAATATGATTCTGTATTTATTACGGGGACTTCTGTAGGTGTTTTGACAGTTAATCAAATTGATAATCATATTTTCTCAAAAGAAAATGAACTTTTACAACAAATTTCAAAATTGTATTTCAGTATTGTTAAAACTTATACTAAAAACTTGCTTTCAACGAAAAAATAAAATTTCGCCCGGGTGCAACAATTCCTGATGAATAAGGGCGGTAACGCATATTAAATATATTTTCTACTCCTGCTTTTAAACTGAATACTTTGTTAATTTTAAAGAGTGTATTTAAATTAATTGTGTACCAAGAAGGAGAAAAGGGGTTTCCGTTTAAATCGGATGCATAAATATGCGGTTTATCAACTTCTGATTCTGCTAAGTTTTCAAAAGAAATCTCGGCATTGTATTCTGCAAATAAATCAGCCTTAAACTTTTCTGTTTTAAATAACAGATGAGTTGTTCCGAAAGAAGGAGCTACATGCCTTAAAGGCATATTTTCAGAATCATAACCTCGTGTATAATTATAATTTGAACTTACGCTCAGTTTGTCAAGCAATTCGGCAAAAAATGCAATTTGAAATCCGTAAATCACGGCATTATCTGCATTTACAATTGCTTGCACCTTACTTAATTCTCCGTCATACATTATAGAATCAGCACCGTTAAAAGTAAAATCTTTTCTAATCAGAGCATCATCCAAAAATGTATAAAAAACAGCTGCATCAACTTTAATCTTTTTATTAATTAATTTTACAATTCCGATATCTGTGTTATAAGCAAACTCAGGAGTTAATTCTGAATTAGGAACTACTACACTTCCGGGTTCCGAATCGAATACTTTTGCCATATCATCAATATTCGGTGCTCTGAAACCGCTTGACACATTAAAGCTGAACTGCCATGTTTCAGGTCTGTAAACCAAACCGAAGCTTCCGTTTAATGCTCCCGTATTGAAATCTATATTTTGAAAGGGAAAATCAAAAAACATTGTATCTAATTCGGCAAAAGCATAAACTCTGTTATATCTTAATCCTGTATTCAATGTAAAAATATCCGATAAATTATTTTTGTATGAAATATATGCGGCAAAAGTTGAATAATCTGAATTATCCGGATATCTGCTCGAAGTTAATCTCTCTGATAAATCATTAACATTCAACTTAATACCTGATGAATAAATTTTATTAGTTACGGCTTCTGCTCCGTAAAACAGGAAAGAATTTTGCTTTATTTCTTTTTCAAAATCCAAATTTACCGAATATGCTTTTACATTTTCATATCTTTTTCGTATTTCATCTTTTCCGAATTTTCTGTCATGCCGACTTTCTTTAAAATCTTGATATGCAAAAATTAGTTTAGATTCCGAAAAAAGTTTTGTTTCTCGAGAATGAAAAAAAGAGATATTATTCATCATCCATTCTTGCGGACCGTAATACCATTGTGCATATTTCAATTGATTGCCGCTGTATTGAATAAGCCTGTCATAACGAGGGATATCGGAAGTTTTTGAATAGTAAAACCCGTAATTAATGTCCAAATATTTATTAGGTTTAAATCGCAACTTTTGCAGAACATTTAATTGCTTATATCCGGAATATTTTTGAATATTCTTATTTGAATTTGTTATAACTATATCCTGTCCGTTAATAATATCAACATATTCAGGTCTTGTATATGACTCATTTCCGATATTGCCCATTATTAAGTCATCAAAATCACTGTATGAAAGAGACGTAACGGATGAAAATCTTTTTTTACTTACGGAAAAATCTAAATGACCTGTTTTTTCTGTATTTGCCGAAGAAAAACGAAACATTGTATTTCCTGCAAATTTCGTTTTTTCTGAGGTTGTATATTTAGCCCTCAAACTATGAAAATCCATGACTCCTCCTAATGCATCACTTCCGTACACAACTGAACCGGGACCAAAAATAATTTCCGAGTTTTCAATGCTGTTTGCATCAATTGATATTACATTTTGCAAATTTCCGCTTCTGAAAATTGCATTGTTCATTCTTACGCCGTCAACTACTATTAAAACTCGGTTTGCAGAAAAACCTCTTATCATAGGGCTTCCTCCTCCGAGTTGGCTTTTTTGAATAAATACTTCACCTGATAATTTTAGTAAATCAGCAGATGTTTGGGCATTATTCAGTGCTATTTTATTTTTTGAAATTATATTTATTCGATTCGGAACTTCATTCTTATTTTGTTCCCAATGACTTGCAGAAATTACTACTTCATTAATATTTAAGACACTCTGTTCTAAAACAACCATATAATCTGTTTCTTTTAAGTTTTTGAATGTCAGGTATTTTTCTTCATAGAAATCATGTTTAAAAAGAATTTTCTCATCTTTCTTAAATTCGCTTAAATCTGCGACACCTTCAGAATTTGTAAAAACTGTTTTCGAATTATTAAATATCAACACATTTTCAATTGGTTGCGAATTTGTTTCATCTATTACTTTTACTTTTTGTGAAAATGTTGCAGAAGCAAAAAGTAAAATAAATAAAAATATTGATACTGTTCTCATTTCAGATTGTATTGACATAAAAAAAGTGCGTTTAATTTTTTTAAAACGCACTTATGAATACAAAAATTAAGCCTTTTATTCGCCTGAATTCATTGAAATAATAAATTCTTCATTACTTCTTGTTCTCAGCAATCTGTCTTTTAAAAATTCCATTGCTTCAACAGGGTTCATATCAGATAAATACTTTCTTAATATCCACATTCTATTAAGCATATCTTTCCCGAATAACAAATCTTCTCTTCTGGTTCCGGACGCATTAATATTAACTGCAGGATAAATTCTTTTGTTGGAAAGATTTCTGTCTAACTGCAATTCCATATTACCGGTTCCTTTAAATTCTTCAAAAATCACTTCATCCATTTTTGAGCCGGTATCTATTAATGCAGTAGCTATAATGGTTAACGAGCCTCCGTTTTCAATATTTCTGGCTGCACCGAAAAATCTTTTCGGTTTATGTAAAGCACTTGCTTCAACACCGCCGGAAAGCACTTTCCCGGAAGACGGAGAAACTGTGTTGTAAGCTCTTGCTAATCTTGTAATTGAGTCAAGGAGTATAACAACATCATGTCCTGATTCTACTAATCGTTTTGCTTTTTGGATTACTATTTCGGATACTTTTACATGCTTATCGGCAGGCTCATCAAATGTTGATGCAACAACTTCGGCATTTACGCTTCTTTCCATATCTGTAACTTCTTCCGGTCGCTCATCAATTAACAGAATAATCATATAAACTTCCGGATGGTTAGCTGCAATTGCATTAGCTATATCTTTAAGTAACACTGTTTTACCTGTTTTAGGCTGGGCTACTATAAGACCTCTTTGTCCTTTTCCTATCGGTGAAAATAAATCAATAATTCTTGCTGATGCAGAAGCATCTTTTCCTGTAATATTAAATTTTTCATCAGGAAATAAAGGGGTTAAATGCTCGAAATGAATTCTGTCTCTTATATGTTCCGGTTTTCTTCCGTTTATGCCTTCTACTTTTATTAAAGGAAAATATTTTTCACTGTCTTTCGGGGGTCTTATTTGCCCTTTAACAGTATCGCCGGTTTTTAAACCGAAAAGTTTAATTTGAGATTGAGATACATAAATATCGTCAGGGGAATTAAAATAGTTATAATCTGCCGACCTTAAAAAACCATATCCGTCAGGCATAATTTCTAAAACACCTGAACTTTGGATGATTGCATCAAATTCATGTTTAGGGTTAAAGCTTTTATTTCTGTCTTGTCCTTCATCTTTTCCTTGTTTCTTAGGATTGTTTTTTTGGAGATTATTTTGGTATTTTCTTTCAATGGGTTTTTTATCTTTTTGTTTAGATTCAAACACCTTTTTATCATCGGTTCTCTCTTTTACAGGTTTATCTTCTTTATCCTTCTCAAAAGTTTTTTTCTCAAAAGGCTTTTTCTCAAAAGACTTTTTATCTTTTATTTTACCGTCAGTTGGTTTTCTTTTAAAAGATTTAACCTCTTCAGTTTTTTCAATCTTTTTTTCTTTTTTTCGGAAAGCTTGTTTCTTTTCAACTACCTTATTTGTTTTGTTATCCGTTTTTAAAACAGTTTTTTGTTTTACAACACTTTTGGGTTTTTGCTCTGTTTTATCAGACTTTTCAGTCTGTGATTTTGTTCCTTTTATTGCAGCTTGATCCAATATTTCATAAATCAAATCTTGTTTTTTAAATTTCTCAATTCGCTTGATGCCATAGTCTTTGGCAAGTTCACGCAAATCAATTACCTTCATTTTTTGAAGTTCGAGAATGTCGTACATTTAATATGTTTTTTAAATTATTAATTAATATTTTGAGGTTTATCTGTTCAAGAAGAATTACATTTTTAATATCCGGCTAAGATGATAAAACAGAATATTTTGGAGAATGAATTATAGAGAAAATATTGAAAATTAATCGTTTACTGTTGTTTTTAACTTTCGGATTAATTTAATGCAATAATAATCATAAAGTTTGGAATGAAAAAGAATTTATGTTTTTTTATTGTTATAATTTAAAATAAATCTTCGTCAACATAATTTCTGCATTAAAAACAAAAACCCAAACACCTAATAATCTGACACTTATTTGCATTATTCAAGTAAATTATTTATTAATGTTTTTTTTAATAATTTTGGCAACTTTATTACTGTAAGCAAATCGAATGAAAGAAATTATACTTGAAATACGTGATTTTATAAAAAAAGATTTTAATATATTCGCTTACGGTTATACTGTTTTATTTCTTGCAATAGCTTTATATTTAAACTTCACATATAATTTTGAAGACGGTTATATTGACAAAAATTACGGCAAATTAAGGGGATTTTGGGTTTATCCTCTTTATTATATTGCTCCTTATTACCTTACTTTAATTCCTATCCTTTTTATAAAAAAGCAACAGTACAAATTATTGCAATCAGAATTCTGGGTTAAAAGCCTTATATATTTCGGAACATTCGGAGTTATGATTGCTGTTTGGCAACATCGCACTTTATTTGATTTCTCACATTTAGAAGCAGGAGACAGGTTTTTTATATTCAGAGTTTTTGATGAAATTAAACGAATAATTCCTTTTTTGATAATATTTTTTGCCGTAAAATCTTATTATGATAAAAAAGATAATCATTTATTAGGTCTAAGGTATAAAGGTATGAATTACAGACCTTTCTTTTTAATGTTGGCATTAATGATTCCTTTAATTACGCTTGCATCTTTTCAGCCGTCATTTCAGCATACATACCCTCAATATAAATATTGGTTTTATAAAGGGGCTTTCGGTATGTCGCAAGAACAAACAATGGGGGTTTTTGAAATAGCATACGGACTGGATTTTATAAGTGTCGAACTAATGTTCAGAGGAGCTTTGGTTATAGGAATGGCTAAGATATTAGGCAGAGAAGCTGTTTTGCCTATGGCTGCGGCATATGTTATAATTCATTTCGGCAAACCTGCCGGAGAAGCAATAAGTTCATTCTTCGGAGGCTTTATTTTGGGAGTTCATTCCCTTGCAAAGAAAAATATTTTCGGGGGAATAATAATTCATGTCGGAATTGCTTATTTTATGGAAATTGCGGCAGTTTTGCAACATCTTTACAAATAAAAACATCATAAACTATGAGAATAGATATACTTACAGTTCTTCCTCAACTACTGGAAAGTCCTCTTAACCACTCAATTGTAAAAAGAGTTCAAGAAAAAGGGCTTGCAGAAATTTATACCCATAACTTAAGAGATTTTTCAACTGACAAGCATAAAAGAGTTGATGATGCTCCTTTCGGAGGAGAAGCCGGTATGGTAATGATGATTGAACCGGTAGATAATGCTGTTTCTTTTTTAACTTCCGAAAGAACTTATGATGAAATAATATATACTTCGCCGGACGGTGAAAAGTTTAACCAGAAAACAGCAAATTCTTTTTCTCGTTATAAAAACATTTTAATTCTTTGCGGACATTATAAAGGAATTGATCAACGGATAAGAGATAAGTATATTACAAAAGAAATCTCAATAGGAGATTATGTTCTTACAGGCGGTGAACTTGCAGCCGCCGTGATAGTTGACAGTATAGTCAGATTAATCCCGGGTGCTATTTCTGATGAAACTTCTGCTTTATCTGATTCGTTTCAAGATAATTTATTAGCTCCGCCGGTTTACACCAGACCGGCTGAATATAAAGGAATGAAAGTTCCGGATGTGTTGCTTTCCGGTAATTTTAAAGAGATTGACAAATGGAAATTTGAACAATCAATAAGCAGAACAAAAAAATTAAGACCCGATTTGTATGACGAATTATTTGACGAATAGAGTTATCTTTGAAAAATTAATTTGTATATTGCCTTAAATTATTTAAAAATGAAGCTTGAAAAATTATATTATACAATTGGAGAGGTCGCCGAAATGTTTGATGTTAATGTTTCATTAATAAGATATTGGGAAAATCAATTCAGTATTTTAAAACCTAAGAAAAACAAAAAGGGCAATCGTCTTTTTACTCCTGCCGATATTGATAATCTTCATTTAATTTATCATTTGGTTAAAGAAAAAAGACTTACTTTAGAAGGAGCAAAACTTAAGTTAAAGGAGAATAAAGAATCTACTATGCAAAATTTTGAGGCAGTTAAGAAGTTAAAAGAAGTAAAAAAAATGTTGCTTGAAATTAGAGATTCGATATAATTATTTCTGACATTTTTCAATAACAGCAATTCTTTTTTTACCGTCGGTTTGTATTCTCAAATTATCACTAAATCTTACGTGTTTTATAAAATCTGTTTCTTCTACCAATTCTTGTTCGGCAAGTTCTTTCCAATTTATATATCCTTCTGCATCTGTATGTTGTATTGAAAAATAACCTACATTCATTGATGTAACATTATGGAAAAAATGAGAACCCGAGGAAGCTTCTAACGGGAAATCATGCAAACTGGTTTCAACAATTACTTTTGCTTTTGAAATTTGCGTCCAATTAACAGGAATGCCAATCCATTTATCTCTCGTACCCCATCTTCCGGGTCCGATTAAAACATAAGATTTACCTTCACTTATCATTTTTTTATTAAAAACATCTATTTCTTTTGCAATCTGTTCGGTTTTTGATTTATCAAAGGTTTCGGGATTAACATAAATTACATCTCTCACATCTTCGATTACACCGTTACCCATTGCATTTTTTGAAAACAAAACTGCATTTTTAATATCAATTGTTTTAAAGTTAATATTATAATCTTGTGAATTCCCTATTAAAGGTTTTACCTGTAATAAATAAAAAGATGCTTCCCTGTCTTCGTCTAAGTTCAAATCTACTGCATATTCAATTTCAACAGGAGCACCCATTGCTTCCTTTAAAATATTGAGCATGGTTTTAATTGTTTTAGCCAAAGGAATATAGTTATACTTTAAGATATTAGCAAAATTTACAATTCTGGGACCGTATTTATCAAGTCCGGGGTAAACCATATCATTATCAGGGTTATATACCGAAACACAATGTTTAAATCTGTCAAAGTTAAGGCGTTCCGGTTCACTTATATTTAAGCGAATTAATCCTGCAGTTTCGCCGGTTTTGAAATCAATAGTATCCCTTTCAAGGTTTACTGCAAAAAGCTCTGTTTGTGAATTTTTAAATAAATCTTTATTTGAATTATTTTGTAATGTAGGATGATTGGGTGAAAATCGATAAGCCTTTTCTCCTTCAACGACATAAATGCCTAAACCTACGGCTGCAACTGCAGCTCCGTCATGGGGTTTTATTTTCCCGAAAGGATAATAATTATATGATTGAGCCGTACCGCTGATATGAGGATAATATACATTTTCATATTTATTTCCTACAAGTTCTTGCAGAACAATAGCCATTTTCTCTTCTTCGATTTTGTAATTTACGGCATTTATATAATTTTTAGAAGTTTCGGAAAAAACTGATGCAAAAACTAACTTTACCGCAGTACAAACTTGTTTTAATCGATGATTAATATCATTATGATTATTCGGCAAAATATATGTTGAAAAAATTCCTGCAAAAGGTTGCATTAATGAATCCTCAAATAATCCGGAAGATCTTACGGCAATCGGTTTTTTGATTATTGATAATACCTTTAGTAATTTATCTTTTAAATCTGAACTAATTTCTTGGTCAACAAATAAATCCGACAAATCTGAGAAGTTAGTTTCATTTCTTGCTTTATTAAATAAATCATTCTGTGACAAGAAGTTATCATATTCATCCGTTCCTATAATAAATGTTTTCGGCATTTTTAATTTAATACCGGGAACAAACTTATTTATGTTAAACTTATAAATCAAGCTATTCATAAATGCAACTCCCCTGCCCTTTCCTCCGAGAGCTCCTGTTGCTAATTTGCCTATGTTGCTTTCATGCAAAACAGTGTAATCATTTACACTTATTATTTGCCCTCTATTCTGTTCAACCTTATTATCGTAAAAAGATTGTATTAATACTTTTCTTATTCCTTGTATTCCGTCAAAATCAGAAATTTTATAAGGAGCAATTTTTTCTGCCAAAGTAATTTCGCCTCTTGCTCGCAACCATAAAGAGAAATGATTTTTTCCTGCATGATAACCTAAACTTTCATCACTTATTGTATGGAGTTTTCTGTAAAACTCATCCATGTCTTTTGCTCTGTCAACAATTTCACCGTCATTTGCTCTGAAAATAAAATCACCGAAGCCTAAGTTATACTTAATAAAATCTTTAATATCATGAATTAAGCTGTTAGAGTTCTTATCAATAAATCTTGATTGACATTCAGTTTCTGCCGTAATTTTATTTGCTATATCTGACGACTGAATTGCAGTAGGAATTCGAGGAGTTATTTTTTTTATATGCTTTATCAATATAAATCCGGCTTTTTTATTAGTTCTGTTGTTTTTTTTAAATTTTACATCAGAAATAACACTTAAAATATAGTCTTTATAGGTGTCATAAATATTGATTGCATCATCATAATCCGTTGCTAATAAAATCTTTGGTCTCATTCTCATTTTCATAATTTTATACATGTCATCCGTTGCAGTAGAATCGTCAATAATTCTCTGCGTTTGTTCCATCACGCTTTTGTATAAAATCGGTAAATATCGAGAATAGTATTTTTCAGAATCTTCAACCAAAAGAATTATTCTCGATAAACCTATTTTTGTGTCATTTGCAACATTTTTTTTGTCTTCTAAGAGTTTTACTATTGTTAAGAAAATATTTGAATCTCCGTTCCAAACAAAAATATTATTGATATTTTGTAGTTTCTTTGCTTGTTTTTTATAGTGGTTTATATCTGTATTATTGTTTACTAAAAGATATAAAGGTAATTTTGTATATTTGTCTTTTATTTTTTTCGCAATATTTAAAGGTGTACGTCTGTCAATACCGCACATTATTATAACCAAATCAAAGCCGCCTTTTTCCAGTTTAATCAATGCATCATCATAAGAATGGGCTTTAACAATTTCGGGAGCAGATGATAAATTCATTTTATAATAATCACCTCTTACCGTATCATCTAACTTACCTTCTCGTTCAATACTTAAAGCATCATATAAATGAGCAATAAGTAATATTTTCTCAACTTTATAAGGCATAAGTTGATACAATATATCTCTTTCGGAATAATCGGTTTCTATTATTTTATTTATTATCGAAGTAAATTCAGACATAGACAATAGGTTTATCAAAAATATGATATAATGGAATCAGCTAACTGTCTTTTTCAAAAATTTTATATTTCTGAATATTATTTTTCAGTTGATCGGTATTTTTTTTGATTTCTTTTAAATCATCAACCATTTCTTTATTCTCTCGGGTCATTTCACTTTTAATATCATTTGCGGCATCTTTAAATTGTTTTACACCTTTTCCGATTGTTCTTGCAATTTCAGGCAAATTTTTCGAACCGAATAATACAACAACTGCAATAAGAATAAAAATTATTTCACCACCGCTTATAAAAAGATATATTCCAAACATTACATTTTTTTTTTTCAAAGTTATAAAAAAAAGCCTTGAAAAAATAATCAAGGCTTCTTCTTTATATAATTTTATTGAAATTTATTTTTTACTTTTCTTTTTACCTCCCAAATATTCCCTGTTTTTTTGTTTAATAACAGCATCATGAATTGTTTTGTCTTTTACTGTATCAAAAACAACAGGTGTCGCAATAAATAATGAAGAATATGTTCCTACAACAATACCTATTAACAATGCAAATATAAAGCCTTGAATTGCTTCGCCTCCGAATAAGAATATTGCCAACAACACTACAAATGTACTCAATGAAGTGCTGAAAGTACGACTTAATGTACTGTTCAAAGCATCATTATATACAACTTTTCTTTCTCTTGTTTTGCTGAATTGCATAAACTCTCTGATACGGTCAAACACAACAACGGTATCATTTACAGAATATCCGACAACAGTAAGAATTGCTGCAATAAATGCTTGGTTGATTTCCATTGAAAACGGCATCAGATTGTATAATAATGAGAATAAGCCTAAAACTAATAGTACATCATGGGCTAATGCTGCTAATGCACCCAAACCGAATTGCCAATTTCTGAAACGAATAAATATGTATAAGAAGATTGCAATAAGCGAGAAAAATACTGCCCATAATGCACCGACTTTAATATCATCTGCAATTGTAGGTCCGACTTTTCTTGAACTTGTTTTACCCAATACTTCTTCTGCATTAGAATTTATTACGGCAACACCGTCTTCAAAAACATAACCTTCCAAGAATGCGTCCATAGTAACATTTTTAGCAATGAAATTTCCGGCTTTAAGTCCTTCGTATAATTTTTGTTCAACAACATCGTCTGCGTTAACATCAATGTTATCAACCATATATTTGGTAACAATTTTAACTTGATTGCTGCTTCCGTATGTCTTAACTTCGGGAGTTTCTTCAAATACTTTTTGTAAGCTTGCAGCAATTTCAGATGTATTTACTTCCTTATCAAACTGAACAGTATATATTCTGCCGCCCTGAAAATCCACACCAAGATTCAGTCCTTTTGTAAATAATGAAAATAAACCGAGAACTATAATAATACCTGAAATAATATATGCAATTTTTCTTTTTTCAATAAACTTGATTTTTGTGTTTTGGAAAGCATTTTTTGTCATTTTAGTATAAAAAGAAATGCTTTTCCCTTTTGCCATTCTGTTAGCAAAAATTAAACGAGTTATGAAAATTGCTGAAAATAAGGAAGTTAAAATACCTATAATCAAAGTTGTCGCAAAACCTTTAATCGGTCCGTGTCCGAAAATAAATAAGACGATTGCTGTAATTAATGTTGTAATATTCGCATCAATAATTGCAGAATATGCATTTTTATAACCGTCTGACAAAGCAAGTTTTAATCCTTTCCCTAATTTTAATTCCTCTTTAATACGTTCAAAAATCAATACGTTAGCATCAACCGACATACCGATTGTTAAAACAATACCTGCAATACCCGGTAATGTTAATACAGCACGAAGTGATGCTAAAACACCGAATATTAATAATATATTAGTGATTAATGCAATGTCTGCAACAATACCTGCCGTTTTATAAAAGAATACCATGTATATTAAGATTACAAAAAATGCAATAATAAACGACATCATACCATGCGTTACAGCTTTTTGACCGAGTGATGCTCCTACAACTTCTTCTTCAATTATAATTGCAGGTGCTTGTAATTTACCTGATTTTAATATGTTTGCAAGGTCACTTGCTTCATCATGTGTAAAATTGCCGGATATAGATGAGCTACCGCCTTTAATTTCACTATTTACATTCGGAGCGGAATAAACATAACCGTCAAGAACAATTGCTACTTGTTTTCCTACATTATCCTTTGTTATTGCAGCCCATTTTCCGGTAGCTTCAGCGTTCATCGACATAGATACTTCCCATTGTCCTGTATTCGGGTCTGTTTGTGCTCTTGCTTGAACAACAACATCGCCTTCTAATGAAGGTTTCCCTGCTCTTTTTGATTTTAATGCAATTAATCTGAAATAATTATCTTTATTATCATTTTCTGCATTATCAAAATCCATAGGTTTAACTTCCCAAGCCAAAACTAATTCTTTCGGGAAAATTGATTTTATTTGCCTCAAATTTAATACTTCGTTAACTTTTGCCGTATCTTTTAAATGAGCATAGCCTATTGTTGCCGAACTTATCGGTTGATTATTTTTATTTACGTAAGGAATTAATAATGCAAATAAAGGATTTTGTTTTTGATACTCTTCAAAACCTTCTTTTTCTTTTAATGCAGCATTAGACTCATTAATATCCAGCAACGGATTTTGAGTTGAATCATCAGTTAACAATAAATTATCATTTTTTGTTGTGTCTAATAATAGTCCGCCGTCATCAGTAATTAACTCGACAGTATCAGTTGCTGCGGTATCAACTTTTGTAGTATCAATATTTCTAATGGAATTTAATTCTCTGAGTTTCGCATTTGCTTTATAAAAATATTCATATACTTCGGGGAAATCATAAGTTTCCCAAAATTGAAGATTTGCAGTTCCTTGTAATAATTTTCTTACTCGTTTCGGTTCTTTTATTCCCGGAAGTTCTATCAGTATTCTTCCTGAATTTCCTTCTAATTTTTGTATGTTCGGTTGAACAACACCGAATTTATCAATTCTTGAACGTAAAACATTTAAAGAATTATCGATTGCATCTTGTGCTTCCTGACGAATAATTTTTAAAACATCATCGTCTGTTGTACTGCTGTTAATACGATCTTTTAAAGTATATGTCGAAAATATAGCGTTTAATTGCAAATTCGGATCAATCTCTTTAAATGATTCATAAAATAAAGTAATAAAATCTGAGGTTGCATTTGCTTGCTTAACTTTTGCTGACTTTATTGCTTCTCGAAATGTTTGATTTGTGCTGTTATCGGCAAGACCTACTATAAGTTCTGAAACAGAAACTTCAAGAATAACATTCATACCGCCTTTTAAGTCAAGCCCCATGTTTATTTCTCTTTCTTGACATTCCTTAAATGTATATTTAGGAAACGGGTATGCTCTGATATTTGCAACCGAATCAAGATAAATTCTTTCTTTATCATAATCTCCTTGTGCATAATCTTTTGCCGCTTTTTTTACACGGTAAGTAGCATAAGTAAATGATAATTGATAAATACTTGCCAATGCCAAAATTACGGCAAGAAAAGTTATAACTCCTTTGTTTTGCATATCTTAATCTTAATTTAAAATAATTTTGATTTTCAGGGGTGCAAAGATATTGTTTTTTTTAAAAAAAAGAAAGAAAATATTAATGCATACATGAAATTTAATGTTAACTTTTTTTCAATATTTGAAACAAATCTTAAAAATATTTTTAATATTCTGATATTAAGGGAACTATATAATTAAGAAAGGCACGGAAAAAACCGCACCTTTTTTAATTAACTTTACAAATATATTTAAATAAGATTCATACCGTCAAATACATCCATTACACCTTTTACAGCTTTGGCAGATGTATTTAAATCTTTTGTTTCTTGCTCATTTAAATCAAGTTCAATTATTTCTTCAATTCCGTTTTTACCGAGAATAACAGGAACACCAAGATAAATTTTATCAAGTCCGTATTGTCCTTCAAGATAAGCACAAACAGGAAAAGTTCGTTTTTCGTCTTTAATAATTGCTTCTACCATTTGAGCCGCAGCAGCTCCGGGTGCATACCAAGCAGAAGTTCCCATTAAAGCAACTAATTCGCCTCCTCCTTTTTTAGTTCTCGTAACTATTTCGTTTAATCTTTCTTCTTTAATATATTGTGTAATCGGAATACCGTTTACTTTTGTATATCTCGGAAGCGGAACCATTGTATCGCCGTGTCCGCCCATTAATAATGCTTGTATATCTTTCGGCGAAGTTCCCATTTCATCTGCAAGAAAAGCTCTGTATCTTGCAGTATCAAGAATACCTGCCATTCCGAAAACTTTTTTAGAATCGACTCCTGCTGTTTTATACGCTGCATAAGTCATAACATCTAAAGGATTAGAAACTATAATAATAATAGCATCGGGTGATTTCTCAATTGCTTTTTTTGTAACTTCGTTTACTATTTTTGCATTTGTTGAAATTAAATCGTCTCTTGACATACCCGGTTTACGCGGTAAGCCTGAAGTAATTACAATAACATCCGAACCTGCAGTTTTAGAATAGTCATTTGTAGAGCCTGTAATTCTTGCATTAAACCCCTCAATAGCAGATGTTTGCCACATATCAAGAGCTTTACCTTCTGCTAAGCCTTCTTTAATATCTAATAATACAACTTCTTTTACAATATCTTTTCTTGCAACTGAATCTGCAACTGTAGCACCTACATTTCCGGCACCTATAACTGTTACTTTACTCATAATAATATAATTTTTTTGATTTAGTAAATTTATTTGCCGGCTAAATTAACTGAAAAAAATTTAGTCTAAACATATTTAGCAACATATTATATATTCCCAACAGCATAATTACAACTCAAAATCAGGTGAAAAAGTTAAGTTTTTTTAATTAAAAGTATAATTGAATAAAACCTTGTATAACTTCGCCTGTTTCTCTGTTTAACTCAGAACCGTGCATACTGTGAGGTATGGAAAAAATAATGATTGTTACCAAAGATGCAATTATAACAGATATCCTGTTTTCTTTTTTTCTGTTTAATAAAAAGGCTGCCAACCAAGCCAAAAATGCAATAAGGAGCTTGTTATCAGTTAAATCCCAGCCAAACGGAACTCCCGCCCAATATTCAAGGAATGCAAATTTTTGAACGATGGGTCCGAGAATCATTCCGCCGATTAACATTAAAATTAGAGTTATGCTTGTATATCTTTTAAATTGCGGGATTTTAAATACTGCAAATAAACCGGCAACATTTGCTAAAAACATTGCGAAGAAAATAAATATAACATGAGGAATAATGACATATACAGGAACTCCTCCTTTAAATCTTACTACTATCGGTTGTTTTTTAAAATGTTCTTTTGTTCCTTTATTGTCAGTAATTGAGAAATAATACATTAATTTTCCGGCAGGCGGTTGGTGAGGCAACTTTGCGATAAATACATTTTGATCTTCGACTTTCTCAAATTTAAAGTTTTCTGTACTCCACTTTTCTTCATTAATTACCGGATAATGTTTCCAATATAGTGTAGCATTAACTTCTGCATCATCAATATCTAAAATTATGCTTGCATCATCATCACCGCCGTGAGAACGAATAAGTTTTAAATTATATTCTTTTCCGTTTAATGTGATTTTTTCTTTTTTCGGATAAGTCGGTCCTGTCATTTTTTGATAGACAGCTGCAACTAAGGTTATTATTAATCCTAACGTCCATAATAATATTCTTTTTCCTTTCATTTGCTCATTATTTAATTAAAGTTATAAAATTAAATTATTTAGTATTACAGCTGAACAGCCAACACTTGTTTTTTTTCATTTCGAATAATATCTACCATAACTCTTTGTCCTTTTTCAAGTTTTCCCAAAACTTCCATATATTCATAAATATTTGCAATTTTTTCACCGTTTAGTGCCGTTATTACATCTCCTCTTTTTAAACCTCCTGTTTCTGCCGGACCGCCTTTTGTAACTCCGTCAACTCTCAGTCCTTTGTTTGACGTATCTCCGAAACCGGGCATAATTCCTAAGGTTACTTTTAATCCTCTGCTGCTTTTTCTGCTTTGAGGCATTTCTGTTTCGGTAAAAGTTAATTTTTCTTTTCTTCCCGATAAATCTTTTATTATATTGAATATCAGTTTTGTAACTGCTTCTTGCCCCGTAATATTTATTTTCTCAGTATCATCAAAAGGAGTGTGATAATCTTCATGAGCTCCTGTATTAAAAAATAAAACAGGAATATTCATTCTGTAAAAAGATGAGTGATCGGAAGCCCCTGAACCTCCCGGGGAATATGAGAGTTTCAAATTTGTTTCGTTTTTATACTTATTAAGAAATTCATTAAATTCTTTTGCCGTTCCCGTTCCTGCAATCGTAACATTTTTTTCTGCATTTAACCGTCCCAGCATATCCAAATTTACCATTGTATATACTTTCGATAAGTTAACCGGCGGATTATTAACAAAATATGAAGACCCTAATAATCCCATTTCTTCTGCACCGAAAGCAATAAAAAGAATGCTTCTTTCAGGTTTTATTTTTTCATCATTAAATTTCTCTGCAATTTCAAGCAATGATGAAATACCGGAAGCATTATCATCAGCTCCGTTATGAACAGCAACGGTATCGGGCATTCTTGACCCTGAATTTTTTCCGCCTAAACCAAGATGGTCATAATGTGCTCCGACTACAATAAATTCTTGTGAAAGTGTTTTGTTACTTCCGGGTAAAATTGCCAAAACATTATGTGTTTGTGTTTTTACATATTCAATATCAACAGTAGCCTTAATTTTTGTTTTTGTAATAAAAGAATTATGTTTTCTTTCTTTAATTAGAATATTTTCATAATCAATAATAGATTTTCCGTTATCAAGAACTTTATCTGCTAATTGTCTTTTGATTTGAATTACGGGAATTTTAACTTGTGCATTACCTCTGCCGTATTTCAGTTCCGCTAATTTATCTTCTTTATCAAATGTTTCTCCGGAAACCAACAGAACACCTGCTGCACCTTTTTTTACGGCTGTCATTACTTTTGAAAGATCCGAGCTGTAAGGAATGTAAAAACTGTTTCTGTTGCTCATTTCAGGATCCCCTCTCAAAACTAAAACCCATTTACCTTTTACATCAACGTCTTTATAATCATTCCATTTTATGCTGTCAGTGTTTATATCAAAACCGTAGCCGACAAAAACAGCTTTAGACGAAACCGTTCCGTTACCGGAAAACGGCAAAGGAATATTATCTTCCAAAGACTTTGCACTGAATTTATTGATATACAAATGATTATTACTGTTGTGCTTAATACCTGTAGTAATGTTAAAATATTGGTAACCGTTATCTCCCGCTAATGATAAGCCGTTTTTTTTAAATTCATTTTTAATATATTCCGCAGCAAGTTCATCTCCTTTGGTACCGGGTTTTCTGCCTCCTAATTCATCTGATGCTAAATACTCAATGTGTTTTTTAATTTCTTTTCCTGTGATGCTTTGTGTAAAGCCAATAATATTCAAAGACAGGAATATTGATAATATTAAATATTTCATATAATTTTTATTTATAATATTTCTAAATAACAGCAAAAATATAAAATAAATTGTTTGCTGCAATAAAAGTAAATCTTTACCATTTTACGGCAATTTTTCCGACAGATTTTCTTTTTTGAATATAATCATGTGCTTCTTCTAAATCTTTTACATCAAAAACTTTATTTACAGTAGGATTAATTTCGCCTTTATTGAATAAATCAACAACATTACCCATACATTTTTTTAAGATGTACGGTTTATAATCGCCTATTTGAAGCATATTTACACCTATTAACGTTTGCGAGTTTGCAAAAAATTGTGTGGGTCTGTATTTGCCGAAACCTAAAAGCGTTTTTATTTGCCTGAATGCACTTTTTTTATCACTGTTTCCTGCAATTTGAGCGGCTCCGTACATTGCGAACCTTCCTCCGGGAGCAAGTAATTTCAATCCTTTTTTAACATAATTACCGCCTATGGAATCAAATATTGCATCCATACTTTTTTCTCCTTTAACAGATTTAATATATTCATAGAAATCTTGTTTTCTGTAATTGATAGGAAAGTCAACACCTTGTTTCTTTAAATATTCAATTTTCTCATCAGACCCGGCTGTTCCGTAAACAGTACAGCCTCTTCTTTTTGCTAATTGAACCAATGCTGTTCCTACTCCTCCGGCAGCTGCTTGTACTAAAACATGTTCGCCTTTTTGCAAATTCATGCTGTATTCGGCTGCATAATAAGCGGTTGCATATTGGGTTGCTAAAGCTGTTGCTTTTGCTGCATCTGTATCTTCTTTAATAGGTATCACACCGTGATGATTTGTATTAACATGAGTTGCATATCCTCCGAATCTTGTAAGAGCAGTAACTCTTTGCCCAATTTCAAGATCTTTAACATTGCTTCCTTTTTTTATAATTCTTCCCGCAACATCATACCCGATAACAGCAGGTAACGAAGGACAAGCCTTATAATAACCCAAACGTGCCATAACATCTGCAAAATTTAAACCGAACACTTCAACTTCAATTGTTACATCATTTTCTCCCGGTTCAGGCAGGTTGAGTTCTCTTAATTCAAAGGCATCTTTTGAACCTCCGTTTTTTATAAGATAGTATGCTTTCATGTTTTTTATATTAATTTAGAAAGCACAAAACTATTAAATGTATTCGAGAATTAGAATGAAAAGATTAAATTTGTTTTTTTTTGAAATTTAAACAATAAGTAAACATGAGGAGGTTATCAATATTATTAATCGTAATTATTTTTTTCAGTATAAAAATCTATGCACAAGATAAAAGCGATTGGCAGGGAGGAGTTCCTGAAGGATGTACAACAATTACGGCAGGAAAATCAGCAACAACAGACGGCTCAGTCGTAACTTCACATACCGATGACAGCCATAAAACTCGTTCATGGATGAATATTATTCCTGCAAAAGACTATAATGAGAATGAAATTACAATTATGTATAAACGAACAAGCACCGACAGTTTGGCGATGCCTGCTTATAAACATACACCAATCGGCAGTATTCCGCAAGTGAATCATACATATCAATTTATAAATACTGCCTATCCGTCAATGAATGAGCATCAACTGGCAATAGGGGAATCAACTTTCGGCGGAAGAGATGAGTTGCAATCAGATAAAGGTTTAATAGATTGCCAAAGATTATGTCAATTAATGTTGGAGCGTTGCACTACCGCAAGACAAGCGATAAAAACAGCCGATGAACTTACAAAGAAATACGGTTGGAATGATTACGGTGAATGTTTAACCATTGCCGATACTAAAGAAGTTTGGCATTTTGAGATTGTCGGTCCCGGAAAAGGTAAAGTCGGTGCCGTTTGGGTAGCACAACGTGTGCCGGATAATCATGTTTCTGTTAATGCAAATGCAAGTCGAATTCGGAAAATTAATTTAAAAGATAAGAAAAACTTTTTAGCGTCTGACAATATTTATTCTCTTGCAAAAGAAAAAGGATGGTGGAACGGAAAAAAAGAAGATTTTGAGTTTTGTTATGCTTATGCACCTGAAAGTAGACAATCTGTTGCTGCAAGACGTAGAGAATGGCGCACACTTGATTTATTTGCACCTTCATTAAAATTACATCCTGATGACGAGAATTATCCTTTTTCGGTTAAACCTGATAAAAAAATAAGTTTACAGGATGTTGTTAATGTTTTTAAAGATTATTATGAAGGAACACCTTATGATATGACCAGAAATATCACAACTTTCGATGATAAAGGGAATAAAATAATTTCACCTTTGGCTAATCCGTTTATGCCTTACGATCAATTAAGTATAAGCAATGTAAGCGGTGGTTGGTATCATACTTCCGATGACGGACATATTGATTTCTTAGGCGAAAGAACCATTGCTCGTTGGTACACCATGTACGGAACAATCACACAATCAAGAGATTGGCTGCCTGATGAAATCGGCGGTGTACTTTGGTTAGCACAAGATAATATTGCAACTTCAATTTATATTCCTGTATATTGCGGAGTGAATGATTTACCGGAATCATATAAAACACCCGGCAGAGTGAATGGATTTACAAGAAAATCGGCATGGTGGGCTTTTAACCGTTTAGGAACTTTAACAGCACAACGCTGGGGTGATATGCGACATGATGTAGATGCTGTTTGGATTCCTTTACAAACAAAATTATTTAAAGAACAAGCAGACTTTGAGAAAAAAGCATCGGATATTAAAAACAAAGATGATTTAAAAAAGTTTTTGACTGATTATACAATAAAGTACGGAAACATTGTTGTTGAAAAGGCATGGAAATTAGGAGATTTCCTTTGGACAAAATATGATGAAAAATTTTAATTTGATTTAAAAAAAGTGCCACATAAGCGTGGCACTTTTGGAATAAACTAAATTCGTTCAACATCTTTATCTCCTCTTCCGGAAATATTAATGATTGCAAGTTCATTTTTGTTTTTTAATAATTTCATTGCTAAAGCAACTGCATGAGCTGATTCAATTGCCGGAATGATTCCTTCTTTTTCTGATAATAATTTGAAAGCTGCAATTGCTTCATTATCTGTTATACCGTGATAATCAACACGCTCTGTTTCTTTCAAATAAGCATGCTCGGGACCGATTCCCGGATAATCTAAACCTGCCGCAACAGAATATGAACCGATAGGATTTCCGTCATCATCAGCCAAACATAATGAATTTGTTCCTTGAAAGATCATGTTTTTTCCGAGATTCAAAGTTGCAGCAGTTCTTTTTGAATTTAAACCTTCTCCGGCACCTTCGGCAGCAAAAAGTTTTACATTTTTTTCTGAAATAAATTCTTTGAATATACCTATTGCATTTGAGCCACCTCCTATACAAGCAATAACTGAATCCGGCAATTTCCCTTCTGCTTCAATTATTTGCTTTTTTGCTTCTTTTCCGATAATACTTTGAAAATGTGCAACCATAGTCGGGTAAGGATGCGGACCGACAGCCGAACCTAATAAATAATAAGCATCCGGATGTTCAATATAATACCCTAAAGCTGCATCAACTGCATCTTTTAAAGTTCCTTGTCCTTGATTTACAGTTACTATTTCTGCTCCGAGAAGTTTTATTCTGTCAGCGTTTAATACCTGGCGTTCAACATCTTCCGCACCCATAAACACTTTACATTTAATACCGAATAATGCAGCTGCTGTTGCAGTTGCTACACCATGTTGCCCTGCACCTGTCTCAGCAAGTATTTGAGTAGCTCCTAATCGTTTTGCTAATAATATTTGCCCGATTGTATTGTTTATTTTATGTGCACCTGTATGATTTAAGTCTTCTCTTTTTAAATAAATCTTACTGCCTGTTTCTTCTGAAAGTCTTTTTGCATAAAACAAAGGGGAAGGTCTTCCTACATAAGTTTTTAGAAGATGGATAAACTCTTTTTCAAATTCTTTCGTTAATGCAATTTTATAAAAAGAGTCTGCTAAATTTTGTAATTTACTTTCTAAAACCGGGGGTACAAACATACCGCCATATTGTCCGAAATAACCTTGTTTTTCCGTGTTTTGTTGTCCTTTTGTTGTCATAATAATGTATATTTTGATATTTTAAATTTATTGATTAAATTTTAATTATTGTTAACCGAAGCTTTATTGCCAACGATTCTCAATAATATTTAACCAGATTAAGATGTATTCTTTCATTTTTAAAAGTTTAGAAACAAAAAAAAGCCGCAGGAGAGATTCCTGCGGCTTTGGATATTATTAATTGTGTATTACAAAGCTATCGCAAAGAGTTATCTCCTTGTTTTAAAATTTTGTTAAGCCACCAATTATTTCTTGTAATTTTCATTTCTTTGTTTAATTCTTGTCAAAGAAAAATATAATATTCGGAATAATCAAATGAAATTCAAATAATTTAAAATTTAAATGTAAATCCGACACCTAATAATTCTTTAAATTGTGGCCTGGGTCCGAATTTACCGAAAACAGGCATTCCGGTTTCATCTACAATTTGAAATTTAATATCATCATCATAAATAAATTGAGTGCTGATATTTGCAGAAATATATTTATTAACTTTCATTGATATTAAAACCTCCCAATTAATATCAATATTTTGGGGATTATTCAAATAGTTTGAAAATAAATCAATTTTAGTGTTTAAATTAATGTTTGTTGCAATATCTTTTGTGTAAGCAACTTTTAAATAACCTCCGAATTCATTTCTGATATTTTTACCGGGTTCTGCCCCGAAAGCACCTGCATCTGCTAATACTTGATTATTTACTATAGTAGTTTTAGATGTTAAAGGTGCAAAAAAAACAGACATGTTTTTATTCGGTTTGTAATCAATACCTGCAGCAACCAGCAAATAACCGGGAGCTAAAAAAGAAGAAATTACAGATGAATCGTCAGGATAATTATAACCGTCTTCAAACTGAGTTTTAAAATTCAATAATGCTGCATCAATGTCGTTTAGTTAATAATCTGTCATAACCTTTTGTAATTCATAGAATAAGGTTTCTTTTGCCGATGTTTTCGAATGTTTTTCCGATTAGGTCTTACAAGCTCCCGGGTGTTGTAAACAATTT
>JAKISF010000017.1 GCA_021648725.1 Bacteroidales bacterium
GTTTATCAAATAAAATCAGCGATATTAATAGCTTGTATAATTTGTTCTAAATTAACAATTTACAATCAAACTAACAACTTTTTTTCATTATTTCGAGCATTTTTTTAACTTCGTAAAGTAGAATTAGATGAAATAATGAGTTATGAGCCACATGCAGGGTATTCAAATGCTGCTGAGTACTATATGTTAGAGAGTAACTGTGGATACAATCGTATCTTTATTGATTGTACAGGAAATTGGAATAAGTTTTATGAAATAATTAAAGTCTTTGATATTTATCATCAAACAAAACATAAAGGAAAATTTCATTTTTGGTTTAAAACAACCAAAGAAAGAAAACTGAACTTAAAGAAGGCAACGAAATAACCAATTGATGATCCCAATTTTGTTGATGCAATTGGATTTCAACAAGATATTGCAAGAAAATCATTAAATAGCAGAGGATGGAAAAATCTTGTTTATGATGAAGTCGGATTAAACGCAGATTGGCAATTTGCCGGTAGAAATTATTTTTTAGGAACAAAGAATCTTTTCACAAATCCGAGTTTATCATGGGCAGCTTATAAAAATGCATTATTTTTTACTATAAATAAAACCGGAATTTATTATGGCACTCAGTATTTCAAACATCAATATGGTTTTTAAACCAATAGTTCTTATTTTACTTTTGTTTATTTCTTCATGCCGTTATTTTAATGTGGCAACATTAATATATGAACATACATATGATTATCCGGCAAACACAATTGATAGTGCATGTATGAATTTTATGGATGAAGCAAAAGAACATCATATTGATGATTCCGTAATAAATAATACTATAAGAAAATATGCAAGAGACACAATTTATAGAAATAAAATGGAATTTTATAAAAAAAACGGATATTATTATCCTTTTGCTCCCGGTATAATGAATAAGTACTATTTATGCAAATCGCCTAACAATAATTTTTATTATTGGTTTGTAGTAGGTGATTTTAACAGTTATAATAGCTTACAATTAGTTTGGGTTAAAAAAGATTCATTAGATTCAAGAGCTATTTCTTATTATTCTATTGACAGAAAAGAAAGAAATGCAATTAGAGAAAAATTTAAAGATGAGGTTATATCAAAAATTGATTCAATATTACAAGAAATAGAATAAATATTTCAGTCCCGGTTCGCCAGTTCAGCGTAGGTATAAAATAAAAAGACAAAGCCGTTCTGCACAGCTTCCAAGCTATGCAGGTAATAAATTGTAGCTTGCAGCTACATAAATGCGAGAGCATTTACAAAAAGTTTTTTAAATATTATAAAATGTTAAGTTTCTCCCTGCTCCGCAAAATTTGCACATACACCATTCAATTCCGGCAAACCTATTCATCGGATGACTTTAAGACATCCGATGAATACAAACTGTTTAAATGCACGGCATTAACTTTTATTTTCGGCAAAAAATAACTATATTTGCATAAGTAAAAGCAAATAAGTTGCAAACATATCATACAAACATAACCGAATACTGCTTCCTGCCCGGCGGTGCAATATACAAAACAACAAACGGCACGGACGAACTGCTCTTCACCTACACCGACCACATCGGCTCAATAACACACATAACCGACAACGAAGGCAATTTACTTGCCGAGCAAAGTTTTGACGCATGGGGCAGAGCAAGAAACCCCGAAACTTGGAAATACCCAAGTGAGGGCGTGGCTCTAAGCCACACCCTCACTATTGTGAACGGAAGAGGCTACACAGGGTACGAACATCTTACAAACTTCGGGCTTATAAACATGAACGGTCCCCGCCGGCACTCGTTTGTAACGAGTGCAACGACAGCATACGTCTTTAACTACGTTGTTAAAAGAATGCTTTATGTAAATACAGAAAAAAAACTTTCAACTTTTACCTTCAAACTTTCAACTTAACTTTAAGTCTTTCCTTCCTGTTCATAAAATATCCTGCTAAATTTTTAAATTTAAATTAAAAAAACGTTGCATTAAAAAAAAATAATTCTAACTTTGCAGCCCGAATAAAAAAAATATAACGAAATGCCTACAATTCAACAGTTAATAAGAAAAGGAAGAAAACGTGTAGAGAAAAAAAGTAAATCTCCGGCACTGAATTCAAGCCCTCAGAAGCGTGGAGTTTGTGTAAGAGTATATACAACTACACCAAAAAAACCAAATTCAGCAATGCGTAAAGTTGCAAGAGTTCGGTTAACAAACGGAAAAGAAGTAAACGCTTATATTCCGGGTGAAGGACACAACCTGCAAGAACACAGTATTGTGCTTGTAAGAGGCGGAAGAATCAAAGATCTTCCCGGTGTTCGTTATCATATTGTAAGGGGAACCCTCGATACACAGGGGGTTGACGACAGAACGCAAAGACGATCAAAATACGGAACTAAAAAACCTAAAAAATAAAAAATATTTAAGCTTGTTAAGTTATATATAAAGTATAAAATACTTTCAACTTTAAACTTTAAACTCAGTTAAATGAGAAATCAGAAGAAAAGAAATTTTAAAATTCAAGCAGACCCTAAATTTAATGATTTGCAGGTCACTTTGTTTGTGAATAATCTAATGTTAAGCGGTAAAAAGAATATTTCATACGGTATTTTTTATGATGCACTTGATATTGTTGAGCAAAGAGCAAAAGATATTGAGCTTGCACCACTTGAAATTTGGAAAAAAGCAATTGAAAATGTTACACCTCAGGTTGAAGTAAAAAGCCGTAGAGTAGGAGGAGCAACATTTCAAGTCCCTACAGAAGTTAACCCTTCAAGAAAAATGTCAATCAGCATGAAAAACATGATTAAGTTTGCAAGAGCAAGAAGAGGTAAATCAATGGCTGAAAAATTGGCATCCGAAATCTTGGACGCATACAAAGGTGAAGGCGGAGCTTTTAAAAGAAAAGAAGAAACACATAGAATGGCTGAAGCAAATAAAGCATTTGCACATTTCAGATTCTAAGTTTAACATAAAATGGCAATTGAAGAACTGAAATATACACGCAACATTGGTATCATGGCTCACATTGATGCCGGTAAAACTACAACAACCGAAAGGATATTGTATTATACCGGTGTGAATTATAAAATCGGTGAAGTTCACGACGGTCTTGCAACCATGGATTGGATGGAGCAAGAACAAGAACGCGGTATTACAATTACTTCTGCTGCCACAACTACTTATTGGGATTTAAACGACCATAAGTATAAAATTAACATCATTGACACTCCCGGACACGTTGACTTTACTGTTGAGGTTGAACGGTCTCTAAGAGTATTGGATGGTGCTGTTGCTGTTTTCTGTGCAGTAGGCGGTGTTGAACCGCAATCAGAAACAGTTTGGCGACAAGCCGACAAATATAATGTACCCGATATTGCATTCGTAAATAAAATGGACAGACCGGGTGCCGATTTTTTTGGTGTAGTTGAACAAATAAAAGAAAAACTCGGAGGAAATGCAATCCCTTTTCAAATCCCTATCGGCTCAGAAGATGATTTTACAGGTGTAATTGATTTAATTGAAAGAAAAGCATTTACTTGGGAAGAAGACGACCAATACGGAACTGATTATAAAACTAGCGATATTCCTGAAAATTTAAAAGACACAGTTGAAGAATGGCGAGAACATCTCATTGAAAGTATTATCGAGTTCGATGATAATATGATGGAATTGTTTTTTGAAGACAGAAGTAAGATTAGTGTTGAAGATTTTAAAGCAGTTGCAAGAAAGGCTGTGCTGAAAAAGGATGTAGTCCCGGTTTTTTGCGGTTCTGCATTCAAAAACAAAGGAATTCAAATGCTGCTGAATGCAATTATTGAATATCTGCCTTGCCCCACCGACATACCTCCCGTTAAAGGAATAAATCCTAAAAACGATACTCAAGTAGAAAGAAAAGCTGATAGAGAAGAACCTTTATCAGCATTAGTTTTTAAAATAGCCGCTGATAAATTTATAGGAAAATTAGCTTATGTAAGAATTTATTCCGGTTCATTAAAAGCTAAAAGCAATGTGTATAACCCGAGAACAAATAAAAGGGTAAGATTAGCTAATATCTACCAAATGCACGCAAATAAACAAATTGCAAAAGATGAAGTATTTGCAGGAGATATTTGTGCTGTTGTCGGATTTAAAGATATTCAAACAGGAGACACACTTTCGGCAGAAAATAAGCAAGTTATTCTGGAAAATATTAAATTCCCTGAACCCGTAATCGGTATCGTCATAGAACCCAAAGTTCAAAAAGATATTGAAAAGTTAAATGCGTCATTACAAATTTTGGCAGAAGAAGACCCTACTTTTAAAGTAAAAGTTGATGAAGACACAGGGCAAAGAATTATTTCCGGAATGGGAGAGCTGCATTTAGAAATTATTATCGACAGATTAGATCGAGAATTTAATGTTAAATGTAATCAAGGTAAACCACAAGTATCTTATAAAGAAGCTTTAACTAAACAGGTTGAGCACAATGAAATATTTGATAAAGAAACAGGCGGTAAAGGTAAATTTGCAGAAATAAAAGTAAGAATTTCACCTCTTGATGATGATGAAAATAAATTCTTATTTACTAACAGTGTTGATGAAACAAGAATACCGAAAATATTTATTCCGTCTATTGAAAAAGGTTTTAGAGAAGCAATGAACAACGGACCTCTCGTAGGTTACCCGTTAGATAATATCAAAGTTGAATTAATAGGCGGGTCATATAACAATGAAGATTCAGATGAACTGGCTTTTGAAATAGTAGCCAGACAAGCATACAGAAATGCAGCACAAAAAACCGAACCTATTTTATTAGAACCTATTATGGATGTTGAAATATTAACTCCGGGGGAATATTTGGGCGACATTATTTCAGATTTGAACAAAAGAAGAGCACAAATCAACGGAACATCTGAAAGATTGAATATTCAAGTGATAAATGTTCAAGTACCTTTAGCTGAAATGTTCGGTTACGTTACGATATTAAGAACTCTTAGTTCCGGAAGAGCATCTTCAACTATGGAATTTTCACATTACGGTCAAGTTGATAAAAAAATTTCAGATAATATAATTGCAAGATTAACAGGAAAAATATTTGTATAAATATAATTAATGCTTTTTTAAATGGCACAAAAAATTAGAATAAAACTAAAATCTTACGATCATAATTTGGTAGACAACTCTGCCGAAAAGATTGTAAAAACTGTAAAAGCAACAGGTGCAGTAGTAAGCGGGCCAATACCCTTGCCTACACAAAAAAGAATTTTTACTGTATTAAGGTCAACTTTTGTAAACAAGAAATCAAGAGAACAATTTCAACTTTCTGCTTTCAAAAGATTAATTGACATATACAGTTCAACTCCTAAAACAGTTGATGCACTAATGAAGTTAGAGCTACCTAGCGGGGTAGATGTAGAAATAAAAGTTTGATAAAATAAACTTGTAAAAAACGAAAAATGGCCGGATTAATTGGAAAAAAAATCGGAATGACATCCGTTTTCAGTGCCGAGGGAAATAATATTCCATGCACTGTTTTAGAAGTCGGACCTTGCGTTGTAACACAAATCAAAACGATCGAAAACGATGGTTACGAAGCTGTTCAAATTGCATACGATGACAAAAAGGAGAAAAACACAAACAAACCTCAAATGGGGCATTTCAAAAATGCTAAAACTTCTCCTAAAAGAAAGCTTGTTGAATTTTCTTTAGACGGAAAAGAATATAAAGTAGGAGAAACCTTAACCGTTGATTTCTTTAATGATGATACTTGGGTAGATGTTACCGGAATATCTAAAGGGAAAGGTTTTCAAGGGGTAGTTAAAAGATATAACTTTAAAGGAGTCGGTGATGCAACTCACGGACAACATAACAGATTAAGAGCTCCGGGTTCTCTGGGAGCATCATCTTATCCGTCAAGAGTTTTTAAAGGTATGAGAATGGCAGGAAGAATGGGCGGAGCAAGAGTTAAAGTCCTAAACCTAAGAGTTATGAAGATTATTCCTCAAAATAATCTTATTGTTGTAAAAGGATCCGTACCGGGGTCTAAAGGTACTTACGTAATAATTGAAAAGTAATGGAACTGAATATACTTAATATTTCCGGAAAGGATACAGGAAAAAAAATCGAATTAGCAGATGAAATTTTTGCTGTCGAACCGAATGACCATGTAGTTTACCTTGATGTAAAACAAAACCTTGCTAACAAAAGACAAGGAACACATAAAGCAAAAGAAAGAGGTGAAATTAAAGGTAGCACTAAAAAGATTAAAAGACAAAAAGGAACCGGTACTGCAAGAGCAGGTACAATGAAAAATCCTTTATACAGAGGAGGAGGACGAGTCTTCGGACCGAGACCGAGAAACTACGGCTTTAAATTAAATAAAAAAGTAAAGCAGTTAGCTCGAAAATCCGCTTTGTCTTATAAAGCTAAAGAGAAAAAAATTATTATTCTTGAGGACTTTGATTTTCAGACACCTAAGACTAAACAGTACATTGATTTAAAAAATAATTTAAAAATTAATGATAAAAAGTCTGTTTTAGTTTTATCTAATGAAAATAAAAACATATATTTGTCCGCTCGTAATTTGAAGCATTCTAAAGTGTTAACAACATCACAACTAACAACTTATGATGTGTTAAACAGTGAAACTTTAGTCTTAACAGTAAGCTCAGTTGATAAGATAAACCAAGTTTTTGGTGTTAATTAAGAAAAAAGAGAAGAGATTATGCCGAATTTAACTAAAAAACATTGGCAAATTTTATTTTTGACGATTAAGAATGATTAAATATAAAAATGATGAATATCCTTATTGAACCAATAATAACCGAAAAAATGACCGGTAAAAGTCAAAAACTTAACCAGTACGGATTTATTGTTGATAAGAAAGCAAATAAAGTTGAGATTAAAAAAGCAGTTGAAAAACTTTATAGTGTTACTGTAGATAGTGTAAATACTATGATTTACGGCGGAAAAAGAATATCACGTCATACAAAATCCGGATTAATTAAAGGAAAAACTAAATCATATAAAAAAGCTATCGTAGCGTTAGCAAAAGGCGATACAATTGATTTTTACAGCAATATATAAGAAATAATGGCAGTAAAGAAAATAAAACCGGTTACACCCGGACAGAGAAGAAAAATCATCAATACCTTTGAAGAGGTTACAACTTCAAAACCTGAAAAATCCTTAACAAAAGGAAAAAGCAAATCAGGAGGAAGAAATAACCAAGGTAGAATGACTATGCGTTATATCGGCGGCGGACATAAAAAAACTTACCGAATAGTCGATTTTAAACGTAATAAAGACGGAGTTCCCGCTACTGTTAAAACAATTGAATATGATCCTAATCGTACAGCATTTATAGCATTATTATTTTATGCAGACGGTGAAAAAAGATATATCATTGCTCCGAACGGTCTTAAGGTAGATGATGTTATTATATCCGGTAAAGAAATAGCTCCCGAAATCGGAAACACTTTATTTTTATCTGATATCCCGTTGGGTACAGTAGTTCATAATGTTGAATTACAACCAAAAAAAGGAGCAGAATTAGCAAGAAGTGCAGGATCATATGCACAATTAGTTTCAAAAGAAGGAAAATTTGTTGTAGTAAAACTTCCTTCCGGCGAAATCAGAAAAATACTTGCAACTTGCAGAGCAACTATCGGAACAGTTTCAAATTCAGATCACGCTCTTCAAAAATCAGGTAAAGCAGGAAGAACAAGATGGCAAGGGAGAAGACCCAGAGTAAGAGGTGTTGCGATGAACCCTGTTGATCACCCGATGGGCGGCGGCGAAGGTAAATCATCAGGAGGACACCCGAGATCAAGAAACGGATTATTAGCCAAAGGTTTTAAAACCAGAGGTAAAAAACCGTCTGATAAGTATATTGTTGAAAGAAGAAAATCTAAAAAACGTAAGAAGTAGTTAAAGATTATAAATAAATTTTTATGAGCAGATCTCTCAAAAAAGGACCCTATATTGATATAAGACTTGAAAAAAAAGTTGTTGAAATGGGGGAGTCAGGAAAAAAGAAAGTTATTAAAACTTGGGCAAGAAATTCAATGATTTCACCTGACTTTGTAGGACATACAATAGCCGTACATAACGGGAAAAAATTTATTCCGGTTTATGTAACAGAAAATATGGTCGGACACAGATTAGGCGAATTTTCTCCGACAAGAACTTATAGAGGACACAAAAAGAAAAAATAATGGGCGTACGTAAAAAAGAAAGAGCCGAAAGGATTAAAGAAGCAAAAAAAAACCAATATTTTGCTATACTGAAAAAATGTCCCACATCTCCCAGAAAGATGAGGATGGTTGCTGATCTTATCAGAGGCAAAGAAGTTTTAAAAGCTCTGGATATTTTGAAATATAACCCTAAAGAAGCTTCCGGCAGATTAGAAAAATTATTAAAATCTGCTATTGCAAATTGGGAAAATAAAAATGAAGGTGCAAAACCGGAAGACAGTTTTCTTTATGTAAAAGAAATACGTGTTGATTCCGCAGGAATGTTAAAAAGATACAGACCGGCTCCGCAAGGAAGAGCTCACAGAATCAGAAAACGGTCAAATCACGTTACCTTATTTATTGACAGTAAAGAAAAATAACAGAATGGGACAAAAAATAAATCCGATAAGTAATAGACTTGGTATAATCAGAGGTTGGGACTCTAATTGGTTCGGCGGAGATAAATATGCCGATAAAATTAAAGAAGACAGTCAAATCAGAAAATATCTTAAAGCGAGATTACAAAAAGCAGGTATTTCAAGAATAATTATTGAAAGAACATTAAAGCTGATTACTGTTACAATAACAACTTCAAGGCCCGGTATCATTATTGGTAAAGGAGGACAAGAAGTCGATAAATTAAAAGAGGAATTAAAGAAAATTACAGGAGGTAAAGATATTCAAATTAATATATTTGAAATTAAAAAACCTGAACTTGATGCCGTAATTGTTGCTGAAAATATTGCAAAACAAATCGAAGGAAAAATTGCTTACAGACGAGCAGTAAGAATGGCAGTATCATCTACCATGAGAATGGGTGCAGAAGGAATAAAAGTATTAGTTGCCGGAAGATTGAATGGTGCTGAAATGGCTCGTAGTGAAATGTTTAAAGAAGGAAGAACTCCTTTACATACACTTAGAGCAGATATTGATTATCATAATGCCGAAGCATTAACAAAAGTTGGTCTAATAGGAGTAAAAGTTTGGATTTGCAGAGGTGAAAAATTCGGAAAACAAGATTTAACACCTAATTTTTCAAAAGCGAAATCAAAAAGAAGACCACCTGTAAAAGGAAGAAAACCCGGAGGAAGAAAAAGGAACTAAAATAATACACAAGATATAAATAAAAGAAGATGTTACAACCCAAGAAGACAAAATTCAGAAAGCAACAAAAAGGCAGAATGAAGGGTAATTCCGGAAGAGGAACTACAATTGCTTTTGGTTCGTTTGCTATTAAGTCACTTGAAACTGCATGGGTAACAGGCAGACAATTAGAAGCTGCCAGACAGGCTGTTACAAGATATATGAAAAGAGAAGGTAATATTTGGATTCGTGTATTTCCTGATAAACCGGTTACTAAAAAACCCGCAGAGGTTAGAATGGGTAAAGGTAAAGGAGAACCGGAATTGTTTGTAGCAAGGGTACTACCGGGAAGAATTTTGTTTGAAGCAGAAGGCGTACCGTTAGCAGTTGCTAAAGAAGCAATGAGATTAGCCGCTCAAAAATTACCGGTTAAGACAAAATTTATTGTCAGAAGAGATTACGTTGAAACTATTTAATATTAAGATTGATGAAAAATTCTGAAATAAGAGAGTTAACAACAAAAGAGATTTTTGAAAGATTAGATAATGAACAAAAAAACTTAACAAGTTTAAGAATGAATCATAAAATATCTGATCTCGAAAATCCGAAACAAATAACTGAATCAAAAAGATTTATTGCACGTTTAAAAACTGAAGTACGTCAAAGAGAATTAAACGAAACTAAATCTTAATTAAGAGTAAATTACAATGGAACAAAGAAATCTAAGAAAAGAAAGAACAGGAGTTGTTACAGGAGATAAAATGCAAAAGTCAATTACAGTTGCTGTTCGAAGAAGATTTAAACACCCGATATACGGTAAATACATTACCAAGATTACTAAGTACATTGCTCACGACGAGGAAGATACATGTAAAATGGGTGATACTGTAAAAATTGCTGAAACAAGACCTATCAGCAAAAGAAAAAAATGGAGATTAGTTGAAATTATTGAAAGAGCTAAATAATCATGGTACAACAAGAAAGTAGATTAAATGTGGCTGATAACAGCGGAGCAAAAGAAGTTTTAGTTATCAGAGTATTGGGAGGAACAAAAAAACGTTATGCAACAATCGGCGACAAAGTTGTAGTTACCGTTAAAAGTGCAATTCCTGCAAGTGAAATTAAAAAAGGAACTGTTACAACAGGCATAGTCGTAAGAGTTAAAAAAGAAATCAGAAGGAAAGACGGTTCTTATATACGTTTTGATGATAATGCTGTTGTCCTTTTAAATGCAACGGGAGAAATGAGAGGAACACGTGTTTTCGGACCGATTCCGAGAGAATTAAGAAAAACAAATATGAAAATTATTTCATTAGCTCCCGAAGTATTATAAATAGAAAAAAATAAATTCTGATGCAAAAGAAGTTACATATAAAGAAAGGAGATATTGTTATTGTTAATTCAGGCAATGACAAAGGAAAAAAAGGTCGTGTTTTAAAAATTAACAGAGACAAATTCAGAGCAATTGTGGAAGGTGCTAATATTATTTCAAAACACACAAAACCAAATGCAAAATATCCCGAAGGCGGAATCATTAAAGAAGAAGCAGCAATACACATGTCAAATCTAAATGTTGTTTGCCCCGAAACAGGTAAAGCAACAAGAATCGGCAGAAAATTAAAAGATAACAACAAATTAGTTCGTTATTCAAAAAAGTCTAAGAACCAACAAGAGATTAAATAATGGAAAAGAGAATTCCGACATTAAAGAAAAAATTCAGAGAAGAAATAACCCCTGCTCTGATGAAGGAATTTAATTACACAAGTGTAATGCAAGTTCCCAGATTGGATAAAATCGTTTTAAACCAAGGAATAGGACAAGGCGTAGCAGATAAAAAAATTGTAAATTCTGCACAAGAAGAAATGACAATTATTTCAGGTCAAAAAGCGGTACAAAGAAATTCAAGATTAAATATATCTAACTTTAAGTTAAGAGAAGGAATGCCTATCGGTGTTAAAGTAACTTTAAGAAAAGATAATATGTATGAATTCTTGGAAAAGCTCCTTGTAGTAGCGATACCCCGGATGAAAGATTTTCGCGGAGTTCCCGGAAAACTTGACGGAAGAGGTAACTATACATTAGGTATTGAAGAACAAATTATTTTTCCTGAAATTGAATTAGATAAAATCGATAAAATAATGGGAATGAATATAACTTTTGTAACATCTGCAAAAACTGATGAAGAAGGTTATGCTTTATTAAAACAATTCGGATTTCCTTTTAAAAAATAAGACAGTATGGCTAAAGAATCAATGAAAGCTCGAGAGAGAAAAAGACAAAAGCTTGTTGACAAATATGCTGCTAAAAGAGCAAAACTTAAAGCAGAAGGAGACTGGGAAGGATTACAAAAATTACCTAAAAACTCTTCGAAAGTCAGGCTACATAACAGATGTAGTTTAACAGGAAGACCAAAAGGATATATGCGTCAATTCGGAATCAGCAGAATTACATTCAGAGAAATGGCATCACAAGGACTAATTCCCGGAGTAAAAAAAGCAAGTTGGTAAAAATATTAAATTAAAAACAATGATTACAGATACTGTAGCAGATTACTTAACTCGAATACGAAATGCCGTTATGGCAAAACACAGAGTGGTTGAAATACCTGCTTCTAAATTAAAGAAAGGAATAACCGAGATATTGTTTAATCAAGGTTACATTTTAAGTTATAAATTTGAAGAAGACAATAAACAAGGTATGATTAAAATTGCCTTGAAATACCATCCTAAAACTAAAGTGCCGGCATTCAGAAAACTTGAAAGAGTAAGTACACCGGGATTAAGAAAATATACACCCGCAAAAGAAATGCCGCGTGTATTAAACGGATTGGGAATTGCTGTTATTTCTACTTCAAAAGGTGTTATGACAAATAAAGAAGCAGCAAGACAAAATGTCGGAGGCGAAGTTATATGTTATGTTTATTAATAAGTTTGAATAAGAATAAAACAAAGATATGTCACGAATAGGGAAATTACCGATAAATATACCTGACGGAGTTAAAATTGATGTCTCGGATGATAATGTCGTTACAGTTAAAGGTAAACTTGGCGAATTAACACAAAAAATTCACAAAGATATCAAATTTGAGTTCGAAGGAAATGTAATTAATGTTACAAGACCCTCAGATTCAAAAACTCATAAAGCTTTTCATGGTTTGTCAAGAGTGCTTGTTTTCAATATGTTGGAAGGAGTATCAAAAGGTTTTGAAAAAAAATTGGAAGTCATAGGTGTCGGATACAGAGCCTCAGTTTCCGGCAAGTTGCTAGAATTGCAGGTAGGATACTCACATCCGATTATACTTCAATTACCTGAAGAAGTAAGTGCCGAAGTTCAACAAGAAAAAAGAGCAAATGCTTTTATAACTGTAAAAAGTTTTGATAAACAATTGTTAGGAGAAGTTGCAGCAAAAATACGTTCTTTCAGAAAACCCGAACCATATAAAGGAAAAGGAATAAGATATGTCGGAGAATATGTAAGAAAAAAAGTAGGAAAAGCAGCAACAGATTAATAATTCTATTAAATTTATTTAAAATGGCTTTATCAAAAAGAGAAAGAAGAATACGTATAAGAAAGCGTATCAGAAAAAAAATAAACGGAACAGTTAATTCTCCCAGATTATCTGTTTTCAGAAGCAATAAACATATTTATGTGCAATTAATTGATGATATAGATGCTAAAACAATTGTATCTGCATCTTCAGGCGATAAAGATATTGCTAATCAAAAAGTTAAAAATAAAACTGAAATTGCAAGTTTGGTCGGAAAAAAAATTGCTGAGAAAGCAAAAGATAAAAAAATTGCAACTGTTTTGTTTGACAGAGGCGGATATTTATACCACGGCAGAGTTAAAGCATTAGCCGAAGCTGCAAGAAAAGGAGGACTTAAATTTTAAAAAACATGTCAAAAGGTAACGAAAAACAAATTAGAAATACTGATTTAGAACTTAAAGACAGGTTAGTTGCAATTAAAAGAGTAACTAAAGTAACTAAAGGCGGAAGAACTTTCAGTTTTGCAGCAATAGTTGTTGTCGGAGATGAAAACGGTATTGTAGGACACGGATTAGGAAAAGCAGGAGATGTTGCTACTGCTATTCAAAAAGGTATTGAAGACGCAAAAAAGAACCTTCATAAAGTACCGGTACTGAATAATACAATACCGCACAAACAAACAGCAAGATACGGCGGTGCTGACGTATTAATGATTCCTGCTTCTCACGGAACAGGTGTTAAAGCCGGCGGTGCAATGCGTGCAGTACTTGAAAGTGCAGGGGTTAAAGATGTATTAGCTAAATCAAAAGGATCATCAAACCCTCATAATCTTGTAAAGGCTACAATGAAAGCTTTGTTGACTATGAGAGATGCTTATACGGTTTCACAGCACAGAGGAGTTCCTATTGATAAAGTGTTTAACGGATAGAACAAATAAAATGGCAAAGATTAGAATTACAAAAAGAAGAAGTTCCATAGGTGCAACTGAAAGACAAAAAGCTACACTTCAAGCTCTCGGGCTCGGAAAAATTAACAGCGTTGCGGAACATAATGAAAATGACCAAATAAAAGGAATGGTCAGAAAAGTTAGTCATCTCATTTCAATTGAGAAAATAAAATAATTATACCTGAAATAATATACGATGGATTTAAGTAATTTAAAACCGGCAAAAGGTTCAATAAAAAAGAGAAAAAGAATAGCAAGAGGTATCGGCTCAGGTAAAGGACGTACCGCAACACGTGGTCACAACGGACAAAAGTCACGCTCAGGCTATTCTCGAAGATTCGGATTTGAAGGCGGTCAAATGCCTATTCACAGACGTTTACCGAAATTCGGGTTCCGAAATATTAACAGAGTTGAATATAAAGCTATTAATATTGAAATTCTTGAAAAACTTGCTAAAGATAAATCAATAACAATAATTGATGTTGATACACTTAAGCAAGCAGGGTTTATTCAAAAAAATGATTTAGTGAAAATCCTTGCAAACGGCGAATTATCAACAAAAATAGAAGTAAAAGCTCATGCATTCTCAAAGTCTGCAGTTGAAGCTATTGAAAAAGCAGGCGGTAAAGCAGAAAAAATTTAGATTAATGAAGAAATTTATTCAGACAATAAAGAACATTATTGCAATTGAAGATTTGCGTAATAAAATTCTTGCAACACTTGGCTTAATCCTTATATACAGGCTTGGTGCTCACGTTGTGATACCCGGTGTTGATCCTTTAGCACTTGGTGCTCTTCAAGAACAGTCCAGTAAAGGGATTGTCGGAATGATAAATATGTTCTCAGGCGGTGCTTTTGCAAATGCATCTGTATTTGCATTAGGAATTATGCCTTATATCTCAGCCTCAATTGTTATTCAATTACTGGGTATGGCAGTTCCTTATTTTCAAAGATTACAAAGAGAAGGCGAAAGCGGAAGAAAAAAAATTAATCAAATTACAAGGTACCTTACTGTTCTTATAACCGGTTTTCAAGCTCCGGCATATATCGCAAACTTAAATTATCAATTACCGGCAGAAGCTTTTTTAATGCAAAGCCAGGGCTTATTTTTGTTTTCAGCGATATTAATTTTAATTGCGGGAACAATGTTTACGATGTGGCTCGGAGAAAGAATTACCGATAAAGGTATAGGAAACGGTATATCTTTACTTATAATGATCGGTATTATTGCAAAATTACCTCAATCATTTGCAGCTGAATTAGTTTCAAAATTAGATTCAACAGGCGGCGGTTTTATTTCATTCATAATTGAAATGGTTGTTTTATTCCTTGTGTTTGTTGCTTCAATTGCACTTGTTCAAGCCGTAAGAAGAGTTCCTGTTCAATATGCAAAAAGAATTGTCGGGAATAAACAATACGGAGGAGTAAGACAATATATTCCTTTAAAAGTTAATGCGGCAGGTGTAATGCCTATCATATTTGCACAAGCTTTAATGTTTTTACCGATGATGCTTACAAGGTTCGATAGTGAAACCACAACCTCTATTGCCTCTGCATTTGCTGATATTACAGGGTTTTGGTATAACTTTACTTTCGGCTTATTAGTGGTAATTTTTACATACTTCTATACCGCAATTACGGTTAATCCGACACAAATGGCAGAGGATATGAAGAAAAACGGAGGTTTTATACCCGGTGTAAAACCCGGAAAGAAAACAGTTGAGCATTTGGACCAAATAATGTCACGGATTACATTTCCGGGCTCGGTATTTCTTGCTCTAATCGCGATATTACCGGTATTTGCAATGATTGCCGGGGTAAATAACCAATTTGCTTATTTTTACGGAGGAACATCATTACTTATTCTTGTAGGGGTTGTTCTGGACACATTACAACATATTGAAAGTCACTTGCTCATGAGACATTACGACGGTTTAACAAAATCAGGAAGAATTGCCGGAAGAGCAGGAGCTTCTCAAATTTCAATGTAAATAAAAACTATGGCTAAACAACCTTCAATAGAACAAGACGGAATAGTAAAAGAAGCTTTATCTAATGCAATGTTTCGAGTAGAACTTGAAAACGGACATATAATAACTGCACACATAGCAGGAAAAATGAGAATGCATTATATAAGAATTTTACCCGGAGATAAAGTAAAGGTTGAAATGTCTCCTTATGATTTAACAAAAGGAAGAATTAAATACAGATATAAAAATTAAGTTATGAAAATTAGAGCATCAGTAAAAAAAAGAAGCGCTGATTGTAAAATTGTCAGAAGAAAAGGACGACTTTACGTTATTAACAAAAAAAACCCTAAGTTTAAACAAAGACAAGGTTAATATTAAACAAATAAATTATGGCTAGAATTGCAGGTGTTGACATACCGGATAATAAAAGAGGTGAAATATCTTTGACATATATTTACGGAGTCGGTAAAACAACCGCTCAAAGGATTCTTGATAAAGCAAAAGTTGACAGAAATGCTAAAGTAAAGGATTGGACTGATGAGCAAAAAGGGAATATTCGTAATATCATTGTTGATAATTATACAATAGAAGGTGAATTACGATCTGAAAAACAAATGAATATCAAAAGATTAAGAGATATAGGTTGTTATAGAGGAATACGTCACAGAATAGGTTTGCCCGTAAGAGGACAAAAAACAAAAAATAATGCACGTACCAGAAAAGTAAGAAGGATATTTTAAAAAATAGTTATTTATAATAATATGGCAAAGAAAAATACAAAACCGACAAAAAAAAGAAAAGTTATTGTTGAAGCTGCCGGACAAGCTCATATACATTCTTCATTCAATAATATTATTATAACTTTATCTAACAGTACAGGTCAAGTTATATCTTGGTCATCTGCCGGTAAAATGGGGTTCAGAGGATCTAAAAAGAATACACCGTATGCTGCACAAGTTGCTGCAGAAGATTGTGCAAAGGTAGCGCATGAACTTGGTTTAAGAAGAGTTAAAGTTTTTGTTAAAGGTCCCGGTAACGGTCGTGAAGCTGCAATCAGAGCAATTCATACTGCCGGAATTATGGTAACAGAGATACAAGATATTACTCCTGTTCCTCATAATGGTTGCAGACCGCCGAAAAGAAGAAGAGTTTAATTTTAAATAATATAGTAAATTTTATATATAATGGCAAGATATAGAGGCCCACAAACAAAAATAGCCCGAAAATTCGGTTCTCCGATATTTGGTCCTGACAAAGCGTTCGAAAAGAAAAATTATCCGCCCGGACAACACGGACCAAACAGAAGAAGAAGAAAAATATCTGAATACGGAATTCAATTAAAAGAAAAGCAAAAAGCTAAATATACCTACGGATTGTTGGAAAAACAATTTTATAATATATTTAAAAGAGCTGCAGGCATTAAAGGTATTACAGGTGAAGTGTTTTTACAATTGTTAGAATCAAGATTAGATAATGTTGTTTTCAGATTAGGAATTGCTCCTTCAAGGTCAGCAGCAAGACAACTTGTTTCTCACAGGCATGTTACCGTTAACGATGATTTAGTTAACATACCTTCTTATACATTAAAACCAGGTGATATTGTAGGAGTAAGAGAAAAGTCCAGATCATTAGAAATAATCTCTGAATCTTTGTCTAAAGGCTCCCATACAAAATATTCTTGGTTAGAATGGGATACTGAAAACTTAAAAGGTAAATTTGTTAATTTACCGGAACGAGATGATATTCCTGAGAATATCAAAGAACAATTAATCGTTGAATTATATTCAAAATAGGAAATATATTATTTTATGGCTATTTTAAATTTTCAAACTCCGGATAAGGTCATTATGATCGAACAGGATGATTTTTCAGGTCAGTTCGAATTTCGTCCTCTTGAACCCGGTTACGGTATTACGATAGGTAATGCATTAAGAAGAATATTACTATCCTCATTAGAAGGTTTTGCAATAACTTCAATTAAAATTGAAGGAGTTGATCATGAATTTTCTACAATAACAGGTGTAGTTGAAGATATTCCGAGAATTATTCTTAACCTCAAACAAATCAGGTTCAAAAGACTTACTGAAGAATCTGAAAGTGAAAGAATTATTATTAATATAAGCGGTAAAACAAAATTCACTGCCGGGAATATTAATAATTATATGTCAGACTTTGAGGTACTAAACCCCGATTTACTTATTTGCAATATGGAAAAAGACGTTCGTTTGCAAATTGAAATGACAATTAATAAAGGAAGAGGATATGTATCGGCAGACGAACATGAAATTAATACAGGTGAAATAGGGCTGATTGCTGTTGATTCAATTTTTACACCTATTAAAAATGTTCAATATACAATTGAGAACTATCGTGTCGGTCAAAAAACAGACTATGAAAAATTAATTTTTAATATAGATACTGACGGTTCTATTTACCCGAAAGAAGCTCTGAAAGAAGCAGCAAAAATATTAATTCAACATTTCATGCTCTTCTCTGATGAAAAAATTACTCTTGACTCGGAAGAAAAGAAAGAAAATGAAGAATTTGATGAAGAAATCTTACACATGAGGCAACAGTTGAAAACTCAACTTGTCGATTTGGATTTATCAGTAAGAGCTTTAAATTGTTTAAAAGCTGCTGATGTTGACACACTTGGAGAATTAGTCATATTTAATAAAAATGACTTATTAAAATTCAGAAATTTCGGAAAAAAATCATTAACTGAAATTGAAGACTTATTAATCGGCAGAGATTTGTCATTTGGGATGGATGTCAGTAAATATAAATTAGATAAGGAATAAAGCAATGAGACACAGGAAGAAATTTAATCATTTAAGCAGAAAATCAGCTCACAGAAAAGCAATGTTGACGAATATGGCTATTTCTTTAATTGAGCATAAAAGAATAAAAACAACTGTTGCAAAAGCAAAAGCTTTAAGAGTGTTTGTTGAACCTTTAATTAACAGAACAAAAGACGATACAACACATTCCAGAAGAATGGTATTCAGAAAACTGCAAAATAAAAATGCTGTTACTGAATTATTCCGAGAAGTTTCACAAAAAGTTGCCGACAGAAAAGGAGGTTATACTCGAATCTTAAAAATGGGAAACAGATTAGGTGATAATGCTGAAATGTGTATAATAGAATTAGTTGATTATAATGAAAATTATTTCTCTGAAAAAACAGCAAAATCAACGAAAAAAAGAACTCGTAGAGGTAAAGCAAAAGATACTTCAAAAACTGTTGAAACAAATAAGCAAGAAGAAAAAGTTGAAGATACAATAGTTGAAGAAAAACAAGAAGAAAAGAAAACAGAAGACGTAAAATCGGAAAACAAGGTTGAAGATAAAACAGAAGAAATTAAAGAAGATGATACAGAAGAAAAAGAATAATTATTCTGTTAAATTTTAAAAAAAAGAGAGTCTTGTTTGACTCTCTTTTTTTATTTTTGTATTATTGTGAAAGATTAAAATAATGAAAAGACTAAAAATAGTTACTGTTTTGATGTTTTGTGCATTTTATATTAATGCTCAGGATTTTTCAGGCTATAAAAATGCGGAAATTATTAATAACGAAAAGTACAATATAAAAACAGACACTTTTTTTTCTGTTACACATTCTCTAAGTCAAAATATAAATACAGGAACATCTGTTTCATGCAACGCCAACGGAATACATTATGAAAACTCCTACTATCGTGTTTTTGATTTATATAACTACTTTAACTTAAACAGTGATTGGAGTGTACAGCAAGTTGAAGTCGGAATAGCAATAGCAGAGAGCGGAACAGGAACAACACAACCTGCAGAGCTAAGGCTTTATGTTATGTCAGAATATAACGGTAATTCTGTTACACTTGACAGTCTGCATCTTCAAAGAAATATTTCTTTTGATATAAATAATAATGAATCCGGTACAATTAAAAGTATTTCGGTTAATCCGGCTGTTTCTGTTCCTTTCGGAACTGTGCTTGTTGCAGAAGTTTTTATTCCTGACGGTCAAGAAGATAACAATATGCTTTTTATCGGTTCAAATAATGAAGGACAAACAGATAATACCTATATCAGAGCACCGCAATGCGGAGTAGAAAATCCCGTTAATCTCGAAGAAATCGGATACGGTGATATGCATTTGGTAATGAATGTTATAGGTGCATATAATGCAGCTGTTCCTGAAGTTTTGTCATTTAATATTGAAGGTCAACTTTTGACAACAGAAATAATCAATGAGCCTGATTATACTATAAAAGTTGTTATGCCTGCTGATACATCTTTAAAAGCATTAGCTCCGGAAATTAGTGTCCCGCTCGGATTTTATATTTCACCGCAAAGCGGAGTAATTGTAGATTTCTCATCAGGTCCGGTTGAATACTTTGTTACAAATGAATATACAAAGGTAATTCGGTCTTGGTTTGCATCAGTAAAAAATGCAGGACCTGATATTATTGATGTAGCAATTCCGAATCAAAACGGAGAAACAATTATTGATTCAATAAACTATCAAATAACAGTTCCTGTTCCTTTCGGTACCGATTTAACAAATATTGCACCTGCAATTACAATTTATGACGGGTTTATAATTAATCCCGAAGCAGGAACTTCTCAAGACTTTTCAACAGCACCTGTTATTTATACTGTTTCACATGAAACCTTACCTTTAACGCAGGATTGGGAAATTGCCGTGATTGAAGCTGCCTCGAGTGATATTGATATAATAAACAGCGAATTTAAGGTATATCCTAATCCGGCAAAAGATTTTATTCAGATAACAGGCCCGGGAAGTATTAAAATTGAGTTTTATAATATATCGGGTAAACAATTTCTGTCTTCAAATAAAAAGAAGATTAATATTTCAAATATTCCAAACGGAATTTATTTGTTGAAAATACAAACTTCAGAAGGTCAAATAATAAAAAAAATATCGGTTATTAAGTAGTTTAATTTTTCCAATTCACACTTTTAACAAAAAAAGAAAAAATACCCGTAAAAGCAATATAAAAAGGATAAAATATAACTAATATCGGGAAAAATACTAAAAGTTTCTTTTGTTTAAAAAAAACAGCCGTTAAATACAGAATAATAAAATCAATCAACATTTTCAAAATAAATACGGAAATAAACACCGTAAAAAAACCGCTGTTAAAAAAAGAACCGATAAACAAACCGACAATTAAAAGGTTTATAAATAACACAATAAAAGAACTCAAAATTGTATCAAAATCAGTATAAGATTTGCTCTTTGATGCCCACCTTATTCTTTGTTTAAAAAAAGATTTTAAAGAATTTTCAGCTTCAGTATTTACAACTGCATTGTTTGATTTTAAATAATAAATATCTTTACGGTATTTCTTTTTAATATTATGCAGCAAAAAAACATCGTCACCGGATGCTTCTTTATTATTTAATACATCTTCAAATTCAAAAAATACATCTTTTTCAAATGCTAAATTTGCACCGTTACACATTATCGGATGCTTTATTCCTGCAGCTCCTGCTGTTGAACCCGTAAGACTCAGAAATTCTAACGATTGAATTCTTTGAAAAAAACTGTTTCCGGTCATTAAAACAGGAGCAATTATCATTTTAGGATTATTTTCTGAATAGAAAAAAAACAGTTCTTCTAACCAATTCGGTTGATGATTACAATCAGCATCACTGGTTACAATTAATTCTCCTTTTGCATGAGAAATACCTTCTTTAATAGCTTCCTTTTTTCCTTTTTGAGAAGTTGTCAGAGATATTAAGCTAAAATGATTGATGTCTTTGATTAATCTTTTAACAATTTGTTCAGAATCATCACTTGAATGGTCATTAATAAATAATATCTCAAAATAGACTGTATTTAAGCTTTGATTTTGAAGGTTTTTAATTAAACTCGGTAATTTTTTTTCTTCATTTTTGAACGGAATAATAACTGATAAATACGTTTTATATTCATTTATTATATTATTCTTACTTCTGTTATATACTTCTTGTTTATTAAAACCATATATATATATTATAATTTGTAAGCCATAAAAAAGACAAACTATCATACTTAATATTATAAAACTGTACATAAAATATTGTTTTTTAATAGAGAATATAATATATTTAATAGTCTCAAAAGTATAAATTTATATGATAATGAAGAATGGCAATTTTTAAAATATTCAATAGTCTTTTATCGGAGTAGTTATAAAGACTTAATTTAATATACAGTAACTTTTTCATGCTATAAAATACACCGCCCTTTTTTTGTAGTATTCCATTTAATGTTACTTTTGCAAGATTGCAAAAAATAATTTTTGAAAGTAAAAAAATATAGAATATACATTTAAATTAATTTAATATGGCAGACATGAAAAGAGTCTATACCTTCGGAAATAAAAAAGCTGAAGGAAAAACAGAAATGAAAAATCTTCTCGGCGGAAAAGGTGCAAATCTTGCCGAAATGAATCTAGTCGGTGTTCCGGTACCTCCCGGATTTACGATTACAACTGAAGTTTGTACAGAGTACAATCAAGTAGGTCAAGACAAAACGGTTGAATTAATAAAAAAAGAAGTTGAAGCAGCTGTAAAATATGTTGAAAAAATAATGGGAACAGAGTTCGGTTCTAAAGAAAATCCACTTTTACTTTCTGTAAGATCAGGTGCAAGAGTTTCAATGCCCGGTATGATGAACACAGTTCTTAACTTGGGTCTTAACGACAAAGCTGTTGAAGGAATTGCAAAAAAAACAGGGAATGCTCGTTTTGCTTGGGATTCATATCGTCGGTTTGTTCAAATGTACGGAGATGTTGTTCTCGGTATGGAACCTGAATCAAAAGAAGATATTGATCCGTTTGAAGAAATAATGGAAAAACTTCAAGAAGAAAAAGGATATGAATCAGATCTTGATTTTACGGTTGAAGATTTTAAAATACTTGTTACTCAATTTAAAGACGCTGTTAAGAAAAAAACAGGACACAGTTTCCCTGATGATCCGTGGGAACAACTTTGGGGTTCTGTTATGGCTGTTTTTGACAGTTGGAATACAGACAGAGCAATCTATTACAGAAGAATGAACAAAATTCCGGAAGAGTGGGGGACAGCAGTAAATGTTCAAGCTATGGTTTATGGTAATATGGGTAAAAACTCAGCAACCGGTGTTGCTTTTACGCGTGATGCCGGAACAGGAGAGAATATTTTCACAGGAGAATATTTAATTGATGCTCAAGGCGAAGATGTTGTTGCAGGTGTAAGAACTCCTCAACAAATTACTTTAGAAGGTTCAAAAAGATGGGCAAAATTAGCTAATGTTACAGAAGAAGACAGAGCTGCGAATTTTCCTTCATTAGAAGAAGTAATGCCTGAGAGATATAAAGAATTAGATGACATTCAAAATAAATTAGAACAACATTATTCAGATATGCAAGATTTAGAGTTCACCATTCAAGACGGTAAACTTTGGTTATTGCAAACACGAGGCGGGAAACGTACCGGAGCTGCAATGATTAGAATTGCAATAGACATGGTACAAGAAGGAATGATTGACGAAAAAGAAGCAATTATGCGCCAAGAACCTGAAAAATTAGATGAATTATTACACCCCGTTTTCGATAAAGCTGCAATGGCTGCTGCCGAAGTTCAAGCAAAAGGATTACCGGCATCTCCCGGAGCTGCAACGGGTCAACTTGTCTTCTTTGCCGATGAAGCCGAAAAATACGAAAACACAATTCTTGCTCGTATCGAAACTTCTCCTGAAGATTTAGAAGGAATGAACATTGCAAACGGCATCTTAACTGCAAAAGGCGGTATGACATCTCATGCTGCTGTTGTTGCTCGCGGAATGGGAAAATGCTGTGTGTCAGGTGCCGGCTCAATAAAAATTGACTATAAAGCACGAACAATGCAAACCGAAGGCAAAACTTACAAAGAAGGCGATTGGATTTCTTTAAACGGCTCAGAAGGTGTTGTTTATGACGGTAAAATTGCAACAATTAAACCCGAAGTCGGCGGTGATTTTGCAAAAATCATGGAACTTGCCGATAAATATGCACGTATGTATGTTCGCACAAATGCTGACACACCTCACGACTCGGAAGTTGCTCGCGGTTTTGGAGCAAAAGGTATCGGACTGACAAGGACAGAACACATGTTCTTTGACGGAGAAAAAATTGTTGCTATGCGTAAAATGATTCTTGCAAAAGACGAAGCCGGACGTATTGAAGCACTTGACAAATTACTTCCTATCCAAAGAACAGATTTTGAAGGCATATTTGAAGCAATGCAAGATCTTCCGGTAACGGTTCGTTTACTTGACCCGCCGTTGCATGAGTTTGTTCCTCACGATACAAAAGGACAGCAAGAAATGGCTGACGAAATGGGCGTTTCCATTGATGTTATCAAAGCAAAAGTAGATAGCTTGCACGAATCTAATCCAATGCTCGGACACAGAGGTTGCCGTCTCGGAAATACATATCCGGAAATTACAATCATGCAAACTCGTGCAATAATCGAAGCTGCTCTTAACCTTAAAAAGAAAGGTATTGCTGCACATCCGGAAATTATGATTCCTTTAACAGGAACTTATGCCGAAATGAAAATGCAGGAAGATATTGTAAGAGATACAATCAAAAAGATTTTTGCTGAATACAATGATACTATCGAACATCTCGTCGGAACAATGATTGAAATTCCTCGTGCAGCATTAACTGCCGACGAAATTGCTAAATCAGCAGAATTTTTCTCATTCGGAACTAATGATTTAACTCAAATGGCATTCGGTTATTCTCGTGATGATACAGGTGTGTTCATGCCGGTTTATCTTAAAAAAGGTATCTTAAAAAATGATCCTTTTGAAGTGTTAGACCAAGAAGGCGTAGGACAACTTGTTAAAATGGCTGTTGAAAAAGGTCGTCAAACTCGTCCGAACATCAAACTCGGAATTTGCGGCGAACACGGCGGCGAACCATCATCAGTAGAATTCTGCCACAGAGTAGGATTAGACTATGTCAGTTGTTCACCATACCGCGTGCCTATTGCAAGACTTGCAGCTGCACAAGCAACTATCAGAGAAGAAATATAACAAGTATTTCTGTAACTATTTAAAATGCTCCGATTATTTTAATTAATAAAAGGAGCATTTTAAATTATATGAATTAAATTTTACTTTTCAGCTTTTGTGAGATGATAAATCTAAATGTAATGTGCTTAATAACATGAATATATTTTTAGAGCTGCAAATGCAATATTATTTTTTTGATAACTAAAAAGAATACAAAGCGTATAAAATATAACAAATACCGGAATAAACAGTTGTTATCAATTTAGTATAAAGAATTTATTATAAAATAATTGCCAAAATAATTTTTTAAAATTGAAAACATTCTTAATTTTGCGTAAAATGTGAATATAATATTAACAGTTTAATTAATAGAATTATGAAGAAATCAATAATTATTCTTTCATCACTTTTTATTGCAGCTGCAATATTTACCGGATGTAACCCATTAAGTAAAATGGTAAAAAAAGCCGGAGAAGTCGATTACAAAACAACTCCAAACCCATTGGAAATGCACGCAGGTAAAGTTCCGATTGATGTGAAAGTTACTTTCCCCGCAAAATATTTCGGTAAAACCGTTAAATTAGTGATTACCCCTTCATTGGTTGCTGATGATAATACAACTAATGTTGTTAATTTCACCACACAAACGATAATCGGTGAAAAATTTGAAGATAATTATACGCAAATCAGTTATAAGGAAGGAGGAACTTTCTCGTTTCAAGACACTATTGATTATGACTCAAAATTCAGAGCTTCCGATTTAAAATTGAGTTTCCAAATTTCTACTCAAAAAGGTAAATCTGCTAATGTAACAGAAGTAAAACTTTGTGACGGTATTATTACAACACCTGAATTAGTTGACGGAGGAATGACCATTGACGGTAATCTTAAAAGAGGAACAGTTTTAGGACAAACAGTTATGGTTCCTATAACTAAGCCTGAAGTAAGATTAGAAACAGAAGTTGCAAAATTGTATTTTGATCTTCAAAAATCTAATATTAAAAGAAACGAATTAAGAAAAGAAGAAATTTCTAATTTGAAAACTTCAATTAAGAATGCTTCAACAGATCCTGATAAAGAGTTAAAATCTATTAAAATTGCAAGTTATGCTTCTCCTGACGGACCGCAAGACCTAAATGAAAAGTTAGTTGCAGAAAGAGGAAAAAATTCTAAAAATGCTTTCAGCAAAGAGCTTTCAAAAGAAGAAATTGAAGAAATTGATAATACAGAGTTTGTAATGACGGAAACAACTCCTATTGAAGACTGGGAAGGTTTCAAAAAAGCAGTTGAAGCTTCTGATATGGAAGATAAGGCATTAGTCCTTAGGGTTTTAAGTATGTATTCAGACCCTGATACAAGAGAAGGCGAAATTAAAAAATTAGCTGCAGTATATGATAATTTAAGAAAAGACATACTTCCTATGTTAAGGCGTTCTGAAATTAAATTTGAATATCAAGGAAGAGCAAAAACTGACAGCGAGTTAAAAACAATGATTTCTTCAAATCCAAGCGGTTTACAACAAGAAGAAATGATTTATGCTGCATCAATAAGCGAATGTTCAAATAAGGAAGAAGCATATAAAACTTACACATCAAATTATCCTGATGATTGGAGAGGGTGGAACAATTTAGCTTGTGTACAGGCAAAACACGGAAAATTATCAGACGCAAAAACTAACTTTGAGAAAGTTTTATCTAAAAAAGGTGACAATCCTGCAGCATTAAATAATTTAGGAGTTCTTGCATTAGCAGAAGGTGACCTTGACGCAGCTTGGGATTATTTTGAAAGAGCAGAAAACGCAGGTTGTAAATCTCCGAATTTAAAATATAACAAAGGTGTTATTTTAATAAAAAGAGCTAAATACAACGAAGCTGTTGCAAGTTTTGCAAGTGATTCGTTTAATAAAGCATTAGCTGAAACTTTAGCAGGTGAAAATGAAACTGCAATAAGCACTTTAGATAACTTAGGAAGCAGCGAATATGGTTTATTCTATTATTTAAAAGCTGTAACTGCTGCAAAAGCAAACAAAGTTGATGATGTTATTGAAAATTTAAGAATTGCAATATCGAAAGAAAGCACTTTAAAAGAATATGCTAAAAAAGATGTTGAATTTATGAATTTTATTGATAACTCAGCATTCAGAGGTGTTATTGAATAATAATTGATAAATAAAAAATCTTCATAAAGAAACTCTCACAAAATGTGAGAGTTTTTTTGTGTCAAAAACACCATTACATATACTGCAAAAATGTCAGCAAAACTGAAACGGCATATTGTTTGAAAATTGAATTCAACAAATGATTTTAAATATTATATAAGATGAAAAAAGGAAAAATAAATGTTACGGGCGAAGATATATTCCCGATAATTAAAAAGTTTTTGTATTCCGACCATGAAATATTTCTTCGCGAATTGATTTCAAATGCTGTTGATGCTACCCAAAAGTTGAAAATTCTTGTATCAAAAGGAGATTATAAAGATGAGCTGGGAGATTTAACTATTCGTGTTAAAGCTGACAAAAAAGCAGGAACATTAACTTTTTCAGATTCAGGAATAGGAATGACAGGCGAGGAAGTTAATAAATACATTAACCAAATTGCTTTTTCCGGTGCTGAAGAGTTTATGGAAAAATATAAAGATGATACTAATGCTATTATAGGGCATTTCGGACTTGGTTTTTATTCTTCTTTTATGGTTGCCGATAAAGTTGAAATAAGAACAAAATCATACAAAAAAGACGAAAAAGCTGTAAAATGGGAATGTGACGGAAGTCCCAATTTTAAATTAGAGGAAATTGAAAAAGAAAGCAGAGGAACCGATATAATATTACATATTGATGATGACTCAAAAGAGTTTCTGGAAGACAGCAAAATTAATGAACTCCTTAATAAGTATTGTAAGTTCTTACCGGTAGAAATTGCATTCGGGAAAGAGAAAGAATGGAAAGACGATAAACATGTTGATACGGATAAAGATAAAATAATTAATAATACAGCTCCGGCTTGGACAAAAAAACCCGGAGACTTGAAAGATGAAGATTATAAAAGCTTTTACAAAGAACTTTATCCGATGACTTTTGACGATCCTTTGTTTAATATTCATCTTAATGTTGATTATCCGTTCAATTTAACCGGGATTTTATACTTCCCTAAGTTTACGGGAAATTTAGAGTTGCAAAAAAATAAAATCCAACTTTATCAGCGGCAAGTGTTTGTTACTGACTCCGTTGAGGGGATTGTGCCTGAATTTTTGACATTACTCCACGGTGTTTTGGATTCTCCCGATATTCCTTTGAATGTTTCAAGAAGTTATTTACAAAGTGACAGAAATGTTAAAAAAATATCAAGTCATATTACCAAAAAAGTTGCCGACAGATTAAAAGAAATTTTTAATGACCAAAGAGAAGACTTCGAGAAAAAATGGAATGATTTGAAGGTTTTCATCGAATACGGAATGTTAAGTGATGAGAAGTTTCAAGAAAAGGCAATGAAGTTCTTTTTACTTAATAATACCGAAGGCAAGTATTTTACATTTGAAGAATATGAAGAACTTGTAAAACCTAACCAAACAGATAAAGATAATACCGTAATTTATCTTTACACAACAGATCCTGTAGGGCAATACAGTTTTATAGAGGAAGCAAAACAAAAAGGTTATGACGTACTTGTAATGGACGGTCAGCTTGATGCACATTTTATTAATACGATAGAACCAAAGCTTGAAGGCAAACGTTTTTCTCGTGTTGATGCAGATGTAATTGAGAAATTAATAGCAAAAGAAGACGGCTTTGAATCAAAATTAAGTTCAGAGGATGAATCTAATTTAACTGCGGTATTTCAAAGTCAAATTCCGAAAGATGCAACTTATTTGGTCAGTTTTGAGGCGTTATCCGAAAAATCAAATCCTACTTTGATTACGCAAAATGAATTTATGAGAAGGATGAAAGATATGTCAAAGCTCGGAGGTGAAGCAGGATATTACGGAAACTTACCCGACAGCTATAATCTTATTGTTAACTCAAACCATGATTTGATTACGGGGTTAAAAGATAAAATGTATGAGTCAATAGGTTCTGAGATTAAAGAAGCAGATAAATCATTGAGTAAAGTTAAAAATGATATTGAGGCTTTAGACAAATTACAAAAAGGGAAAAAAGACGAAGAAATTACGCAAGAAGAAAAAGATAAAAGAGAGGAATTGAATAAAAAAACTTCTGAAATTGAAGAAAGTAAGCGAAAAATACTCTCTAAATTCGGAGAAGACCATAAAATTGTTAAGCAATTAGTAGATTTAGGATTGCTTGCAAATAATATGCTTAAAGGAGAATCTTTAAATAAGTTTGTAAAAAGAAGTGTTGAGATGATAGATAAAGTATAAACTTCTTTTCTCTAATTTTTTGAAAGTCGAATTTAATAAATTCGGCTTTTTTTACGCAAATTTGTTAGAAATTAATACATACTTACTTCTTTTATTTCATAATTATAAAAAAATTGGAAGATTTATATATTTTATTTGTATATTTGAAACTTAAATATTTTAAATAAATTTCTGTAATGGAAAGTATTTATACTGAGAAAACAAAAAAAACACCCTTAATAAACTTGAACCTTGAAGGAAATGTTTTTCAAATAAAAGGTCCCTCTTTTTCGGAAGATACAGTAGAAGTATATAAGCCGGTTATTGAATGGATTGATAAAACCATACCTTTGCTTGATAAAGAGTTGAATTGTGAGTTGTATTTTACAATACTTAACAGTGCATCACACAAAAAAATATTTCAGATTTTAATTAAGCTTAATACGTTTATGGATGACGGAAAGAAAATAAATGTTAAATGGTATTATGATGAGGACGATGAGGACATAATGGAAATGGGTGAAGATTTAATTGAATTAATAAACTTGCCTTTCGAACTTATTGCCGTAAAACATTAAATAACAAGCTGTAATATAAAGTAAGAAGTTTTCGAATTTATTCTTTTAAATACGTGGTTAATATTACTCCTGTTTTTTAATTTCATATCTATTAAACTTAAATCAGGTCTTTCGGTTAGGTCATATAAAAAGAAATGTGCTAAGTAATCTTTTATTTTAATTAAACTGCCGGTTTCGGTATTATTAATAATGTTTATTTTGTTTTTTAGAATTAAAGCTTTATCGTTTAAAATAAGGTTTCCTGCCGTTAAAAATAATTTGTTATTTCTTTTGCTTAATAAAAACACACCTCTGCTGTTATGCGGAACGGCACTTTCATCTTGATGAAACTCATCTGCAAAATTAATTATATTTCGAAGCATATTAACCGTTAAATCAAATACTCTCTTTTTTATTTCTTGTCCGCCTATTGAATGTGACTCAATAATCGGAAGTATGCTTTCAAGATTTTCAAATGCAAAAGAACCGTTAAAGTTTAAAAGAATATTTTCTTTATTTAATAAGCTGTGAAATTTTGAAATTCGCTTAAGAGAAACTAACTCATTAACAGATTCTTTTTCAGGCTCCTCCGTGATTATTAAACGAATTTGAAAGTAATAATAAGAATATGTATCATCTATTTTTTTAAATTCAAAGTTAAAACGTCCGTTTGTTCTTCTCGCCATTGTAATAATCCCGAGACCGCCTCCGCCTTTTTCACTGATTACTCCGTCTAATAGTATTTTATGGTATTCTTTTTTAAGTTCTTCCGGAGTAAAACCCTTAATTTTAGTTAAGTAATCTTTTAATTTCTTAATGTTATTATTTTCAACAACATTTGCTGTGGTAATATATATGGAATCTTTTGTTTTCTGAATTACGAATAAACTTTCTGAGTAAAAATTGTCATCAGGTGCATCATGATGTCTGATAACATTTTGTAAAGATTCAATTAATAAATATGAAATTCGTTTTCTGCTGCTGTATGCATCCTTGTCATTTACAAATTTTGCATCAGTCAAATTTAAAATATTGGCAGTAATGTTTTCCGAAAAGTTACCTCTGTAAACATATTCAATATAATCTTCATCAACCGATTTGGTCATTTCATAGGCTAAATCAATTTGCTTGAGATTTTCATTCTCGTCAACTATTAAATTATCGGTGTTTTTATTTTCTGACATAAGTGTTTTATTTTCATACTAAATACTTATTCTTTGATAAGTTGTCCGTTTAAGTATTTATTTTTTTTTATAAGTTCTCCCGAATTATTATAAACTTTCCAAATACCGGTTTTACTGTCATTTAAATATTTTCCTTCTTCGGAAATAGTTCCGTTCTCATGAAAAAATTGCCATTTCCCTTCTGCATTTCCGTTTTTAAATAAACCCTTTTGTTTGAGTTTTCCGTTTTGGTAATATATTTTCCATAACCCGTCAAATTGTCCGCCTAAATATTCACCTGCTGAAAATAAATTACTGTCAGGATAGAAGGATTCCCATTTTCCGACTCTTAAATCTTGAAAATAGCCTCCTGCTTCTGCAAGAGCTCCGTTTGTGTGGTATGAATTGTATGTTCCGTTTAAAAGCCCGTTTGAATAATGATATTTTGCACTCAACGTTTTATCTTTATAATAAGCGTAAAAGTTTCCGTTCAGTTTTCCGTCTTTATAAAAACATTTTCTTTGTAAATTGCCGGATTTATAATATACATACAAAGTATCAATGTATAAATCTCCTTTTTTTATTCCTTTATAATTCAACTCCCCTGTGTCGTAATATGCCTCCCAATATCCGTCAATATTATTATTTTTGTATGTAATTACTTCTTCTTTTGTTCCGTTTTCTCTGAATTTTTCAACTCTGCCGTTTAATATGCCGTTTGTATATTTTCCGGATATTTTAATTTTTCCGGTTTTATAATAAGTTATAATTAAACCGTCGGGATATCCATTTTTGTATCTGCCGACTTGTTTAAGTTTTCCGTTTTCAAAATAATGTTTAAATTCTCCGGTTTTTTTGCTGTTTTCAAATGTAATTTCAGATTTTAAATTTCCGCCTGGATAATATACTTTCCAAAGACCGTTAAGAAGGTTGTTCTCAAATTTACCTTCTTGCATTTTATTTCCGTTTTTATAGAAATAAGTATATGCTCCGGTTTTAAATGTGTCACTTTCGGTAACAATAGCATAATATTCTTCTTTAACGCAGTTAATTGTATCAGAATAATATGTTTTAGTTAAACTTTGTCCGAAAACAATTGAAGGTAACATAAAAGAATAAAACAACAGTATTGTTAACAGCTTATTTATCACTATTTTCTTTTTGGGGAAGTATTATCAATGTTTCTTTAAGTCTTGTTCCTTTTAACGTGGTATTTATCCCGTAATCTAACAGTACTGCAAAGGAGTATTCTCCGGGCGGCAATGTTTTTGGTAACGAAAATTGCACTTCTCTGTTATATCCGGGAAATGATTTAACATTAATGGGGTCAAATTCAATTTCTTCTCCCGAATTTAAATCAGATGCAATAAAGATTATTTTACAGTCCTCAATTACGGTACCGTTGTTTTCAATTGTTGCAGAAAAAATACGTTCTTCGCTTTCTGAATCTTTCTTTTCTTGTAAATATTTTATTGACATATCAGATTTTGCACCCGAAACTGAAGTTCTGAATATTTGTACGGCAATTCTGCCGCTTAAATGTACACCGGCACCTATTCCGGACTTATCAGCATCAAAACTGGTTTTCACATTAACTGTTTGGATGTACATCATACACCATTTGGTAGAGTAATCATCCCCCGGAGCTAACATTGTTATTTTCAACTCTATTTTTTCGTTTGGATTTACATCAAAAAAGTTTTTTTCCGGTGTTATCCATTCTGTACAGGAATTTTTTGATGAATTCCTTTTCATTATTTCTTTATTCCCGTCACTGTTTAAAACAAAATCTGCAAATGATATTGTAAATGATGTCTTAAAATTAGAATGATTTTTTATTGTAAAAACCTTGGTCTGTGATTCTCCCGGATCAATGCTGAAATTGAAAATAGCAGGACCGACTTCAAAATCTTGAGCATAAACTTCAAGAATAAAGAAACTTAATAAAAAAGATATTAAAAATCTAATCTTATACATTTTTTGGCATTTATGTAAAAAAAAATTACTTTTAGATTTTCAAATTTAGAAAAAAAAAATTAATTTACATAACTATTAAAACCATTTAAAAAAGGAACATCAAAAGTTAATGCTTCACTTCGCTGATAATCAGAAGAATATTAGCAGGGCTATTGTTCGTTTATGGTAGTTATATTTTATTAAATTATTCAGGATTATGATCAATTTTAAACATAATACTGTTTATGTGATAATATTTTTATTATTTTCTGTAAACATAAATACTTTTGCTCAACTTTCAGAAAAAGAAGAAAAGATACTTGAGGGTTTTTTAGAATCTGCAAAAAAGTTTTTAAAGAATGAGGAAACAAATAAGGCTGCTAATCAATATTATAAAGCAGGAATTCTTTGTTTTGAAAGAAATGAAAACTTAAAAGCTATACCTTACCTTAAAGAAGCTGCAAAAATACACGGAAAAAATAAAGAGTATGACAAAGTAATGAAGATATACAGTAATTTAGGTTTGCTCTATGCCAATATCAGCGAATATGATAAATCATTGCTTTACTTCCAAAATAGCTTAAAGATAAGAAAGAACTTAGGTAATCAGGCACAAATTTCATCCGGCTTATTAGATTTAGCTTATGTTTTGTCAATTCAGCAGAAATACAAAGACGCAATTATTAATGTAATTAAAGCACTTGAAATTGCAAGTGATATTCAAGACTCAAGGTTAATGCTCATTAGTTACAGAATGTTGGCTGAAAATTATCAACAAATAGGAAATGAGCAAAAAGCAGCTGAATATCTTGATAAATATGCTTCATACAGGCAACATTTTGAAAAAACAAAAACAGAGGAACAAGTTAGTGAAGTACGGATTAAATCAATTGCAGAATTAAGCATTAAAGATGCAGAAGCACGTGCAAAACAACTTGAACTCGAACTTATTAAAAAGAATAAAGAACTTGCAGAGGATACATTGTCCAGAAAACTAAAAGCAAGAGAAGATTCGTTGGCTATTGTACAATATAAAATAAAACAAGACAGTGTTGCAATAGAATTATTAGAGAAAGATAAAGAACTAACAAAAATACAAAGGAAACAAGATAAAGCAGACCAACGGTTTTACGTTATTGTCGGAGTAAGTATTATAGTTTTTATAGCATTAATAGTTATCGGTTTAATGTTTAATATAAGAAGAAGAAAAAAACATAATTTACTTCTGGCAAAAACTAATAAATTAATTGCAGAACAAAACAAAAATATCGAATTAAAAAATGAAGAACTGACTAATGCATTTTTAAAAATAGAAGAACAAAATAAAGATATAAATTCCAGTATTGATTATGCTGTTAATATTCAAAAGTCACTGTTGCCGAAACAAGAGAACTTAACCAAATATTTTGCAGATTCCTTTATTTTGTTTAAACCGAGAGATAAAGTAAGTGGTGATTTCTATTGGTTTAAAGATGCCGTAATAAATCGGAAAGGAGAAAAGCCGATGAAAAAGTTTTTTGTTTCAGCAATTGATTGTACCGGGCATGGTGTTCCCGGAGCATTCTTGTCCATGATGAGTTTTAACTTGTTAGATGATATTGTTGAACAAAAAAGAATACACAAACCCGGAGAAATTTTGGATGAGTTGCATAACGGTGTTAGAAAGACCCTAAGACAAGCAGACACAAAAAACCGAGACGGAATGGATATGGCTTTATGTAGTTATTGTCCTGAAACAAATATTCTTGAATTTGCAGGTGCAAAAAATCCGATGATTTATATGAAAGACGGGAAAATGCACAGAGTTAAAGGGAATGTTAAACCTATAGGAGGGATTATTTATGACAGAAGTGAAGTAAAAAGGTTTACTAATAACACATTTGAAATTGACAGCCCTACAACGGTTTATATATTTTCGGACGGATTTGCCGATCAAACAGGAGAAGAAACAAACCGAAAATTAATGACTAAATTTTTTAGAGGTTTATTGATGGAAATTCATCAAAAACCTATGTCTGAACAAAGAGATATTTTGAGTCTTTTTTTAAAAAAATGGCAAGGAAAAACAGACCAAATAGATGATATTCTTGTTATAGGTTTTAAGATTTATCCAAATAAAATTTGAGAATTGAATAAAATATATATACCTTTATAAATTAATTACACTTTTAAAAAATATTCTTTAACCAAAAAATTAAACATCATGAAAAAGTTAACTATTTCTTTTTTAGCAATAATCCTTTCATTAGGTGTTGCATTTTCACAACCTGTTTCAGATATGGGAATTATTCCCGTCGGCGTTACACTAAACTCAATTTTAAGGCTTAATGTCACAAGCGGAGGAAATTTAGAATATTCAATTAATACAATGAGTCAATACACCTCAGGTGTAGCAGCAGGAGCACCTTATATAACAACTTTTACGGTTGCATCTTCTGTTGATTTTAATGTTGATATGTATGCTGATGCAGCTACTTTTACCGGGGTTGATCAAAGTGTCACACCTAATACTATGTTAATAGATAATTTAGGTTATGAGATGGCTGTGACACCGGGAGCAACAGGAGTTGATGCTACAGACTGGAATTTGATTGCAGCTGTTCAGGGTATGTTAGTTTCCCCGGGAGCAACAATTATTGCAGGAATTAACGGTGCTTCTGCGGGAGATATTACCCAGAATGATTTTACAATAAATTGGAGATTCGGAACAATGGAAGGATCAATGAATGCCGGTACTCTATTGTCACAAGATTTATCTTCGGACAGATATGTTGTAAATGTAGCAATCTTATTGTCGCCCATGTAAAAAACAGAATTACTTTAATTATTTAAAGTTTTTGTTTTATTACTTATTATTTCATTTTTTCAATTTTGGAAAAGTTATATGTGCCTATGAGAAAGATTGTATTTACATTCTTGTTAATAGCTATGGTATTAGCTCTTAAAAGTCAGAATACAACATCTCGATTATCAATGGTCAGTGAAGGAGAAACACTCTTTTTTAATTTTAACTCTTTCGAGAAGTATCGTAATGGAATGAGCCTTAGCACAATTGCTACGGTTTATTTCATTGATACTACAAATGTAGGAGTTCAAACAGCTTTACTTTGGGAGTTAGATGTAAAAGCTTCTACGGCTAATATTGTCGGGGACTATGGTAACACTTTACCCCTAAGCACAATAGAAATAGAAGTTTCCGGAAACGATGTTACTGCTCTTTATAACGGTCCGTTGGCATTAACAAATGTTGACAATGTTCATTTAGTTCAAAACGGAGCTCAAACCCCCGGAAGTTTTACGACATTAACATTGACTTATCATGTAGGCACTACAACGCCTTTATTGGGAGAAAAACCCGATTATTATTTTGTAGACATATTATACACTCTGCAACCTCAATAATAAAGGATTGAAATATCAGTAATCTATCTGTTTCGGTATTAAGTATTCGGAGGCTAAGTTTATTGACACTAACATCTTATATGACTACATTATATAAATATTTGCTATTTATATTTTTTATATTCTTTTTTAATATTCTTATTAAAGGTCAAATTGCTTTAGATAAAGGAGACATTGAAGTAAGATTTTTAAAAGATAAAGTTGAGATTATTCCCGGTAAATCATTTTTTAATGTTCTGCTTATTAAAAATACTACAAATGAGGATAAAAGCTTTAACCTAAAATTAAATACACCAAAAGGCTGGGAGGTAATCGGAGATTCATACGAAAAAATAAACTTGCCGCCTTTGGGAAATATTAAACTTCCTGTAAGAGTTACAGTAAATAATAATGCAAAAGGCGGAGTAGGATATGTTATTGTTGCTACAATTACAGACGAAACGGGTTCTATATACGATACAGAATACAGTTTCCTGAATATCCCCATAAAATCACAAATTAATATAAAAACTGCCAGACGTTCAAGATATTTTGACCAAAAAGATTTAAAATCATCTTTTTCATTAATACTTGAAAACAGAGGGAATATTGATGAAATTGTTAATATTACTGCTAAACCGGACATTTCACTACTTGTTGAAGACCAAAATATATTTGTTGAAAATGTTATGGTTGAAGCCGGAACTACAAAAACGGTTATGTTTGATGTTCAATTAAAGAACAATGTTGATGTTGAGAAATTCAAAGTTCATAAAATAAAACTAAATGTTAGTGCAAACGATACCGTTATATCAAAAATGCTTTGGTTTAATTATTTAGACTGGAAATATGTAAATGAATATCCAAACTATAATTTACCTCTCAGAATAGAATTAACCGCATTTAATATATTCAGCAATACAAATGCAAAATACAGAGGATCAATTACCGGTAAAATTCTGTTAAAAAAAAGGAGAGAAGTTACATATTCTTTTGAGAATATGAATAAAGACCCTAGTACAAATAATATTTATATAAACAGCAGAGCATTAGTAAGTATAAAAACCCCTAAAACAACAATCTTTCTCGGAGATTATACAGGCAACGTGGAACAAACTATGTACGGAAGAGGTTTATTTGTTTCACAGAAAATTAATAAGTTTGGTACTATAAATGCAGTTTACACTCAAAGATTTCCTGTAATAAAAGATAATTATGGTTTGTATTATACTCATAATTTCAAAAAAGCATTGACTCTTGAATTAGGAGGAGCTTATACTGACGACAGAGGAATCAATATAAGCTCAAAATCCGGTTACGGAAAGTTAAATACAAGACTGTTTAATAAATCAAGGCTGTCAATGTTATACGGAATAAGCGAAACAGATGACAGCAGGGTTAATGCCGGATTAATAAACGGGTGGGGCTATAGGCTGGATTTTTCTCTTGATTTAAATAAAATCGACTTTAAAATATATAGCCAATATGGTTCTCCTACTTATTCCGGCTACACTAAAGGACGAAATGATACAAGAGCATATTTATTTATTCCGATTTCTGATAAATCTATGATAAATACATTTTACTCTTATTTGTCATATACTCCTTATTATGTACAAAACGGAGAGCTTTTTTATAACAGATTTACTGATTATCAGCAATTAAGACTTATTTATTTTCGGCAATCAGTTAATAATGTACAACTTTTCGGAGGTGCTAATATTGATCAACAAAGAACAAATAATCTTACTTCTATTTCTGATGATATTCCTTTTTCATCAATAAGTTTGAAAGGTGAATTAGGTATAAAAGTTTATGACAGCTTTTCTCAAAGAACTTTTTCCCTCACAGGAAAGTTTGGTTATACAAATGTTTACAGGTATTCTGAATATTATAATGATATTTATATGGGCAATACCCTTAGTGAACGAACATACCCTGTTTCCGAAATAACATTTAATTATAAACAAAAACATATCGGTCTGCATATGATATATTATAACGGACCTTACAATATAACACAACAATTCTCTTATTTGTATTTTTCTAACTTTTCTAAGTCACTAAATATAATGCCTTCTTATGAGAATGACTTTTTTAAGAGAAGGCTTAAATTAGTTATAAGAAGCTCATATATTAATGATCTTATTGCAAAAAACAGCAGAATAAACATAATGAGTAGTGTTATGTGGCATGCAAAAAAAGGCTGGGATTTTAGGTTTGTAAACACAACTTCATACCAAAACACTACATCAAGCTCAGATGTTGCAAGTGTAACAAGTTCGTATTCAACAACGTATTTTGAAATTGGAATAATTAAATCATTTCATTTCAATCAACCTCGTTTAAAATATTATAACTATAAAGCCGTATTTTATAAAGATTTGAATGGCAACCGAATACATGATGCCAATGAACCCGGGGTTGAAAAAGTATTAGCCGATATCCAAAGAAGCAACCGAGAAGCTGATGCCGCAGATGTAAATTATAATGGCGAATTTATTACAAATGAACTGTTTACCAATCAAGAAGGTTCCATAGAATATATTAACATGGCAGAAGGCAGCTACACTATAAAATATTCACCGAAAGATATGAATCTGGGAACTTTTGAAACAGATGAGGTAAAGAAAAACTTCACAATCAACAGTGATACGGTTATGCATATCCCTTTTCTTGAAAGAAATAAACTTTTCGGCAGAGTCAGTTTAAACAGAACCAAACATTCTGCTTTGGGAGAAATACCTATTGATAACATAAAAATAATTGTTGAGGGAGACAATAAAACCTATACATCATTGACGGATAAAGAAGGTAATTTTGAATTATATATCCCTGTTTCAGATTATTATAAAGTAAAAATAAATAATATATTTTATGAACATTTTAATCTCAGACAAGAATATTATATTGTAAAATTCAACGGTTATAAACAATTCGAGCTAAGTTTTGATTTCGATGAAAAAGACAGAAAAATTGCTTTTGACGAAAGCGACTTTTTAATTGATGATGATGACGTTGCAGATAATGATTTTTCGTTTGAAGATATTAAAGTTATTAAACAAACAAATCTCAGAGGAATAGTAAAAGATGCTAATTCATTAATCCCTATTCATGCAACAGTTTCAATACACAATATTAATACACACGATTTAATTTCAGAAACAGCATCAAGTAAAAGAACCGGAGTTTATTTTACATCTTTCTTTGCAGGAAAAGATTATAATATTAAGGCAACTTCAAAAGGCTACTGGACATATAAAGCCAATTTAAATATTCAACAGGTTACGACTTTTGAGAACATTACACACGATATTTTATTAAAGAAAATTGTAATTGACGAAGAAATTAAAACAGATAATCTTAGTTTTAAACCCGAAAACGCAGAATTATCGCCTCTTGCTATGGCAGAACTAGACAATATGTTGTCAATATTATTCTTAAACCCTGATATTCATATTGAAATTTCCGGACATACTGATAATATGGAAGCTTTACTTGTTAACCCTATTGAATTATCAAAAATAAGAGCTTCATCTGTTGCATCATATCTTGTTAAAAACGGGCTTGATGAAGCAAGAATGAAAATCAGAGCAATGGGAAACTCTTCTCCGCGAACCCAAGACGACTCTGATGCTGGCAGAGCAAGAAACAGAAGGGTTGAAATAAGAGTCGCTGCGTTCTAAATATTTTATAAAATGTTTTATAAAATTTGTTTTTTTTGTATATTGCACTTTATTAAAAAATTAAAAATATGAAACTTATGAAACAAATTTTTACATTAAGCATTATCGCAATTTTATTTCTTACAAGTTGCGAATCGGTTGAAGACGCACAATTAGCTGCCGACGATTTTTTTGAAGCTTTTAATACAGAAAATGAAGCAAAAATGGAATCAATTTTAGATAAAGAATCTGTAATTGATGCCGGACTTAAAGGAACCTTTTATGATGTTTTTGACCAACATGCAAGAGCTTTCGGAAAAGTAAATTCATACAGCCGGTACGGTTTTGCAACAAATACAAAAAACGGTGTAACAACAGTTTTGTTGAAGTTCAAATGTGAAACCGAAAAAGGAAAAACTGTTTATGAAAAACTCAACTTTGTTAAAAGAGGAGACGGCTATAAAGTGTTTCAATATGAATATAATATTGATCAGGCTGTTATTGATAAAGTAGAAGATTAAACAATTAAAAGGATATATAATTAACTAATCAAAAAAAGTATTATATATCCTTTTAATTTCGTATATTTACATGAAAAATGGTATTATATCTCTCATTTAACCTAAAATTATGTCATTTGTTAATAAGATTTCCGGTATCTTAAAACATGACCGAGAAAATAATTCAGAATCAGAAAATGTTCAAAGAACACTTCTGTTAAATTTTACAATAGTTGCCGTAGCATTGTTGAATTTAATTTTCTCAATAACTAACTTTTTCTTTTTTGAAAGATTAATCAGTTATATCTTATTCCCGTTTTTTCTCTCTTTCACTTTAATTTTTTTTATTTTTAAAAAAACAAAAAATTACAGAGTTTGGTCTTTTGTATCAATAATTCTGATAACTATTCTATTTTTAATTCTTATAATTAAAGGTGCCGGTGATAAAACCTCTATTATTTGGGGCTTAACTTTTCCGACATTAGTTTTTTTTACTTTTTGTATTAAAAAAGCAAACCTATTTTCTTTAATCTTTTTTAGTGTTACACTTATTATTTTTATTGTGCCCGGCGGTAACTTATGGGTTGAGTACCCTGCTGATTTAATTTTGAGATATACCGGAGCATATATTACAATTTTATTATTTATGCAATACTATTTAAGGTTAAAACAACAAGCGTTAAATAATAAAAACAAACAAATTATTGATTTGCAAAAAAAGCTAATGGAGAAACAAGAGTTTCTGTCTAAACTATCATATCAAATAAGAACACCGTTAAATAATATTGCAGGTATTTTTAATTTAAAACGGGATGTGTTAGGAGGTGAAGTTGTTGAAGAAGCTGAGTTGTCTGTCAGTAATTTGATTACTATTGTTAATTCTATTCCGGAAACTTTTGATAAACGGTTACTTCAAATTAAAGGAGAAAAAGTGCTATTTAACATAAACTCAGTTATCAAAAAATCTGTAAGTCTCTTTGAAACAGATAAATACAGCAATCTAAGGTGTTCTTTGCATCTTTCAGGTAAAATTCCTCAATTTGTTTTCGGAGATAGATTAATCCTTATTCAAATTATTATATCAGTAATCGACTTCTTCTATAACAATAATGAAAACGATTCTTTGAAGGTTGATTTAATTTCAACAACAAAAGATGATTCAGGTACAGTACTGCTCAAAATAAAAGGGAATGCTGATTGTCCTGTTTTAAAGGAATGTTTGTCTGACGGACAATATATTAACTTTGAAAAAATTGAAAATAAAGAGCTTTTAATGATAAAAGAGTTAACTTCTATTCTTGGCGGGCATTATGAAATTAATAATAATGAGTCTGAAACTTCATTCTTATTCAGCTTTGATTTTTCGCGTAATGAAATAAAAGAACAAGCAAGCAAAATAATTTCAGATGATAATTTTTTTAATAAAAAGAACCGGAAAGATTTAAAAGATGTAACTGTATTATTAGTAGAAGATGATGTTATGAACAGCAAAGTTATGACTTTAAATCTTCAAAAACATGTTAAAAAAATAATAATTGCAGAAAACGGTAAAGACGCTTTAGAAAAATATGCTTCAACAAGGGTTGATATTATTCTTATGGATATAAGAATGCCCTTAATGGACGGATTTAAAACTACCGAAAAAATAAGAGAAGCCGAAATCGGAATCGGCTACCACATTCCTATAATTGCCGTAACCGCAAATGCGTCTTCCGAAATTAAGAAAAGATGTTTTGACGTAGGAATGAACGATTATACTACAAAACCTACAAATTTCAAGCTCTTACTTAAGAAGATGAAAGCACAATTAAGTTAATTGAATTCTTTAATAAATATATTGAACTCCTTGTTGTTGGAATGTCTGATAACCATAAGTATTAAATTAATATGATGAACTTTTTTAAAGGGATATTTCGTTCAAAAGACGAACACAGCGAACCGCCAACCTTAAAGAATAATTTTGAAGAGCAAGTTTCAACAGCATTAAAAAAATGTATAGCAGAAAAAAATAAAGAGTTTGATAACATTTCAAATATTAAAAAATGGGCAAAAGATATTATACTTGAAATATTCGATGTACCCACCGCTTTTTGGTACGAAGAGTTAAGCGAGTATGAAAACATTAAATATCACGAAAATAACCTAAAAATAAGCAAAAGGTTAGTTGAGAAAACCGATAAGGTTATTGAAGAATACAGAGAACAAATAAAGTTGAGCGAATCAAAAATAAAGTTTTGTGAAACATTAATAAAAGAGTACGAAGAAATTATTGAAAGATACCGAAATACTCGTAAAAATATTAAGCAAATCAGAAGTGAAGAAAATAAACTCAAATTGTTGAGTAAACATAAGAAAAGAATAGCAAAAATGAAATCTGAAACCGGAGACTTCGAGGGTATGTTTGAAAAAACCGGTAAATTAGACTTATTACATGATGATATTGAAAAAATAGAAGAAGATTTCAGCATTAAACAAGAAGTTACCGAATATATCGCAAACTTAGATAAAGAATTTGCCGAAGATACTGAAAATATTGACAGTTTGCCCATAAGAACAGAAATAGAGAAACTTACGAACGAAATTAAAAATAATTAATTTTGAAATTGAGAACTTCATAAAAAAAACCGAACAAACTCACATCGAAAGTTTACAAAAAAATATGCCTTGTCTTATAACCGATTATTATCAATATGAACACAATAAAAAGATATACTAATAAGTGAAAAAAAACGAATTAAAACAGAGCTGCCGCTTAATAATTTAAGAGAAGAATGTATTTGGAATTTTGATATGTCGGAAAACTTCATTAATAACAGAGAAATCAAATTCAAAGTCGCTGCTCTACAAGTTTAATCCTTTTTTTGTAGATTTTCCAAAGTAAAGCGGCTGAAATTAAGAAAGAAATAATAATTACCGGAATCATCAGTTTTTCATCAGTACTTTCTAAGTTATACCCTAATGTTTTTGCAACAGATTGAGAAATATTCGCGAAACCCAATATCATCGTAACCCACAAAACAATACCCATTAAAATATTGGAAATCCATCCGTTTAAATTGTCTTCACCTATAATTTCAGGATCATTTACCACATATATTAAAAATACGGCAATTAAAGGTAAAATTAACCCGTTAAAAGCCTGAGCAATAATAATAGCAGGAATAGGTTTAATTTCCATAAAACCAAAAATAAGTCCTACTGCTAATACACCTCCTATTACTAATTTAAAATACAATTTATTAGGACTCCATTTTTTCTTATTTTTCTCTGTTGTAAATAAACTTTTTGCCGTAATTGCAGAAGCAAGAGGAGATGTTACGGCAGAAGAAAAACCTGCGGCAAACATTCCGAAACCAAAAATATAAACCGCAAACATTCCTATTTCTTTTTGAAGATGCCCTGTAAGTAAAGTATAGCCGTCTTTATTGAAGTTAAGATTTGAAAGAAATTCTGTTTTTTCAATTTCAGACATTGCCTCCGTAATAGCATTACCTACTCCCATAATTGACATAGAAATAATACCTCCGAAGATAATTGCAAATGCCAAACCGAAACGCATATCTTTAATCGACTGTTTTTTATCTAATGCCCCCGAACCTAAAAATAAATCGTAAGGTATAACAGTAGTTCCTATTAAAGCAATAATAATAAGTGCAGCCCCTTGCCCTTCCGGTATAATCGGAACAACACTTCCGTGAAGCACTTGCCCCCAGTCGGGTTTTAATGAAATTGAAGTAAATAAAAATGCTGCACCCATCATAAAAACAACCAAACCCATTAACTTTGCTATTTTATGAACAGAATCTAACAAGAAGATTAAGATTGCCAAAGCACCGATACCTGCCACGAAATAATACGCAGGAATATCAAATATCATTTTTAACCCTGCAACCGCACCGAGAATATTACCTGTCTCATAAGCGGCACATCCTAAAACAATTGCAACTATAATTATAAATAAAACTAATGTTCTGCTTGATTTTCCCTCAAACTTTTTAGAAATTGCTTCTCCCAAGTTTAATTTGCTGTTAATAGCAAGTCGGGCACTTGCTTCTTGTAATAAAAGAGTTGCAAAAGTTGAAAAAACTAATGCCCAAAGAAGTTGAAAGTTAAAGAAAACTCCTGCCTTGGTAGCGGTTGTTATTGTACCCGGACCTATAAAAGCCGCTGATACAACCGACCAAAACAAAATACTTAAAATACGTTTTCTTAACATACGTCAAAAGATTATAATGCAAATATAAAATTTTATTTCTTTAAATAGTGAAGCATATGTGAGATTAAGCCTTCAGCACCCAAATCCTTGTTGTTATTATTTTCTAAGAACTTTTTTATTTCATCTATAGGTTTTGGTCGGTTAATCCAATCTCCGGAAGTAATTTTTATAGGCTCATTCCTTCTTTTATAAACAAAAGCATAGTTTTCCTCTTCCGAATTAAATGTAAACTGAGAGTCACTGTACTTCCAAATAGGTGCTAAATCTAAATCATAACCTTTCGGAAACTCGCCCGAAGTACTTTCTAAATGATCAATTCGTAATAACCCCGGAAAATCTAAATAGTACAATTCACCCATTGTTGCTACATTTTTTGTGTTGAAATCAATATAAGCACTTCCTATTTCCGATTTCATTAATTGACCTTCCGTATAATATTTGCCCGAATAAATACTGCCGTTCATGTAGTATTCCAGTCTTCCGCCTTTCCTTAATGTTCCGAAAACAAATACTTTAATAGGAAAATCTACATTATTTATCATTTATGTTTACTTTTGTTATTTAGAATTTGCAAGATATGTATTATTAATCGGATAATGAAACAAGACGAGAAAAAAAATATTTGCGTATTTTGTTCTTCAAGTGAAGCAATAAATAATATTTACTTTGAAAAAGCAGAAGAGTTAGCACACAAGATTATTGAAAATAAATATACGCTTGTTTTCGGAGGTGCTGATGTGGGCTTAATGAGAAAACTTGCCGAAACTGTAAGAGAACATAACGGATATGCAATAGGTGTAATACCGCAAAGAATTTTAGATAATAAGCTTGCTTGCAAAAAAATTAATGAATTGATTGTAACTCCTGATATGAATACTCGAAAAGCTAAATTAGCAGAATTGGCTGATGCTTTTATAGCTCTTCCCGGCGGTTTCGGAACTTTAGAAGAGCTTTCTGAAGTTATTACGGCAAAGCAACTCGGATACCATAACAAACCCGTAATTATTTTAAATATTAACGGTTTTTATGATAATTTATTAAAGTTTTTTGAAACTCTTTATCTCGAAAAAGTTGCAAAATCTGATTATCGTAAAATTTATTTTGTTACAAATTCAATTGAGAATGCTTTCAAATATATAGAAGAATATTCCCCTTTCGAAGCAGTTAAAAAATGGTTTTAAAATTTTTAAAAAAATGCAAGATATCGACTATTCATCAAAATTATTAAATAATGCCGTTGCCGAATTTGCAAAATTGCCGGGAATAGGAAGCAAAACAGCTTTAAGGTTAGTTCTTCATTTATTAAAGAAAACGGAAGAAGATGTAACGGTTTTCGGAGAAACAATTATTGAACTAAAAAAAAAGATTAAAAAATGTAAAATTTGTAAAAATGTTTCAGATTATGATGTGTGTGAAATTTGTAAAAACAAACAAAGAAACAATTCGCAAATTTGTATAGTTGAAAATATTAATGACGTAATTGCAATTGAGAAAACAAGGCAATACAACGGCTCGTATCATGTTTTAAACGGTTTAATTTCTCCTATGGACGGAATAGGTCCGGATAATATTGAAATCGATTCTTTGGTTGAGAGATTAGAAAATTCAAAAACAGAAGAAATTATATTAGCACTGAATACAACTCCGGAGGGAGATACAACAAACTACTATTTATATAAGAAAATATCAGATTTTAACATTAAAGTAACTGTTTTATCAAAGGGGGTTTCAATAGGAAGTGAGTTGCAATATACCGATGAAATAACTCTCGGAAAATCAATTGTAAACAGAATTATATTTGAAAATTAATTGCAAAGTACACAAGACATTTTAATTTTGTAATGTAAGAAAACGAAAACTATAGAAAACATCAATGAAGTTGTCAATAATAATAGTAAACTACAATGTAAAATATTTTCTTGAGCAATGCCTGTATTCTGTAAAGAAAGCACAAGAGGACTTTGCAAATATTTTCGGCAGCAATTCTTCTGAAGTTTTTGTTGTAGATAATAACTCGCAAGATGATTCTTGTGAAATGATTAAAGCAAACTTTTCCGGAATAAAACTGATTGAGAATAAAAAAAATGTAGGATTCTCATCCGCAAATAACCAGGCAATTAAATTGGCAAAAGGAGAATATATCTTATTGTTAAATCCTGACACACTTGTAAGTGAAGACACCTTTTCAAAAGTCGTTAATTTTATTGATAAAAATAATGATGCCGGAGGTCTGGGGGTTCACATGATTGACGGTTCCGGCAAATTTCTTCCTGAGTCTAAACGATCTTTTCCTTCCCCTGCCGTATCTTTCTATAAGATGTTCGGTTTATCTTCGTTATTTCCTAAATCTGAAAAATTCGGGAAATATCATCTTAGTTACTTAGATAAAAATAAAACACATGAAGTTGAAGTGTTATCCGGTGCATTTATGCTGTTGCGAAAAAAAACATTAGATAAATCCGGGCTTTTAGACGAAGATTTTTTTATGTACGGAGAAGATATTGATATGTCTTATCGAGTTATAAAAGCAGGTTATAAGAATTATTTCTTCTCGGAAACATCAATTATTCATTACAAAGGAGAAAGCACAAAAAAAGGAAGTTTAAATTATGTGTTTATGTTTTACAATGCAATGGTAATTTTTGCAAAAAAACATTTCTCAAATAAAAAAGTTGCAATTTTCTCTGTATTAATAAGGCTGGCTGTTTGGTTCAGAGCGGCATTATCATTTTCAAAAAGAATTTTTAAATCTGCATTATTGCCTGTATTAGATGCAACAGTCTTTTATGCCGGATTTTATTTTATTAAACCGATTTGGGAAGCATATAATTTCAATAAAGAGGGTTATTACCCGAAAGAATATATGATTTATGCTGTTCCCGTATATGTAGCATTTTGGGTTCTTTCTGTTTATATTGCAAAAGGCTACAAACGACCTTTAGATTCTAAAAAATTATTTAAAGGAATTTTAGCCGGCTCATTCGTAATTTTAGTATTTTATTCATTGCTGAATGAAGAATTTCGATATTCAAGAGCATTATTATTGCTGGGAACTGCTTGGTCAATGTTTTTCTCATGGCTGTTAAGAGCAATATTTACTGTATTTAAATTTAAATATTTCGGATTTAAAAAGAAAAGTGAAAAGAAAATACTTGTTGTTTCAGATTCTGATGAATATTTAAGAATAAAAAAACTAATCAACTCAGCAGAAAATAACGATGAAAAGGTAGGCATTACTCCATTTAAAAAATATAATGAAGATAATCTTTTTCACTTACTTAGCATAGAAATTAAAGAAAGAAAAATAAACGAAATTATATTCAGTTTAAAAAATATAACCGTTGATGACGTCATCAATATAATGAAAAAATTGCAGGGAAGTTCTGTTGAAATAAAAATTGCACACCACAAAACACAATCTGTAATCGGAAGCAATTCGATTCACTCATCCGGAGAACTGTATGTGTCAGATGTTAAGACTATTGTGAAACCGGTTAATGTCAGAATAAAAAGATTCAGTGATATATTTTTTTCAATTATTTTTCTTATTTCTTATCCGATTTTATTTTTGTTGGTCGAAAATAAAGTAAACTTTATAAAAAATATTTTTAAGGTATTATCAGGAAAATATTCTTGGGTAGGATATGCCGGCAATAATACCTCTGTTCCGAAAAAATTGCCTGAAATTAAAAAAGGTATTCTCTCGCCTGTTAATTTCCCGATATTTGATGAAAAAGAAATTCTGAGAATTAATATGTTATATGCGAGGAAATATAATTTAACCGATGATATTTATATCATTTATAAATCATTTGATAAGATTGGTAATAAAAAATTGTAATATATTAATTTAAAAATTATATTTGTCGCATATCTAAAATAACTATTTATTATATAGGCACATGAAGAAAATATTATTATTATTTATTTCGCTGGCATTATTCTTTAATAGTTCTGATGCTCAGACAAAAAGGAGCAAAAACAAGAAATTAATAGCAGCACAAGATCTTTTTGCTAATTACAGATATAAAGGAGCAAAGAAGTTATATTCAGAATTGTTGAAATCAGAAAAGGGAAACTTAGAATATAATTTTTATACGGGTATTTGCGAATTATATACAGATGAGGAAGATAAAGCAATGGAACATTTTGATTTCATTATAAATGATTATAAAAAAAGTAAAAAAGAAAGCGATTATACCAAAGCAGCTGTTTTTTATAAAGCGAAAGTTTATCATAACCTCTATCAATTTGATGAAGAAGTAGAAACATTAAAAACACTATCATCTTTTGCCTTAAGTGATAATGAGAAAAAAGAGATGGAAACTTCAATAAATAATGCCGATTTTGCAAAACAATTATTTTTTGACTTTAAGCCCATTATTGTTACTCGTCTTGATATTTTAAATTCAGGATATGACGATCATACGCCGGTTCCTACCGCAAACGGTTCAAAATTATATTTTACCTCAAAAAGACCGGGAGGAATAAGCGGAGAAGCAATCAGCGAAGAAGGAAAATACTTTGAGGATATTTGGTCGTGGGAAGAAAACTCGGAACCTGTGAATATAGGGTTGCCGGTTAACACAAAAGAACATGATGCAACAGGCGGACTGTCATTAGACGGTAAAATAATATTTATTTATAAATCATCAGAAGACAGACTCGGAGATATATATACGAGTACTTTAGAAAACAATTCATGGACAGAACCAAAAAAGTTAGGAAAAAACATAAATAAACGAAAAAGTACAGAGAGACATGTTGCTCTTTCTCCTGACGGTAAAACATTATATTTTTCAAGTGACAGAAAAGACGGTAAAGGCGGAAGAGACATTTGGGTGTCAAACTTAAAAGATGACGGAACTTGGGGCGAGCCCTCAAATATTAATATAAATACGAAAGCAGATGAAGAGTCTCCGTATATGCTTTCAGACGGAATGACTTTTTACTTCAGCTCAAAAGGTCATAAAGGAATGGGAGGTTACGACATTTTTAAATGTATGTTGCAAAATGACGGAACTTTCAGTGAACCCGTAAATGTCGGATTTCCTATTAATACAGTTGAAGATGATGTTTTTTTCTTCCCTCTCTCTGACGAACAAACAGCATATTTTACAAGAAGAAAATCTGATAATGCAGAAATATTTAAAACAATCTTTCCTGACAACTCTCTTATCGTAGAAAGTGAAGTGAAAGGAAAAGAAATTGATAAAGATTTATACCCTATTGATAAAGGCGAAGTTACGGTTATTGATATAAATTCGGAAGAACATCCGGATGCCTATACACTAAATCTTGAAAAAGGAAAATACAAAACTGTTGTTGTTCAAGATAAAAACTATAAATTCTATTACGAATCTCCCGATTATGTTTTTGATACAGAAAATATTACAACGGAAGATATGTTAGGTGTCGAAAAGATAGAGAAAAACCCGATACTTGTTAAAATTGAAGAAGGTAAAACAGTAAAATTTAAAAATACCGGATTTGATGAAAACAGCAGTGATTTTAATGATTATACAAGAACTGAACTTGATTTAATTGCAGAAAACCTTAATAAATACGAAAACTTGGTTGTAAACTTCTCAACGGAAGATTACACTAAAACAGCAGACGAACTTTCAAAAGAAAGAAAAAATAAAGCTGTTGACTATATCAAAAGTAAAGGAATAGATTCTGACAGAATTTACACAGATCTCTCTTCGAGAGATATTCCGAACAATACAATTGAATATACAATTTATGATATATTAAGCGTTAAAAAAGCAATTGAAGATAAAGAAAAACGTAAAGAAGTTACAGAACCGGAAGATTATATTGTTGAAATTGAAAATGTATATTTCAACTTTGATAAATCTAAATTACAAGTTACTTCAAATGATAAATTAGATTTACTTGCAAAATACCTTGCCGATAATTCAAATGCAAAAATTGAGATTATTGGATATACTGATGCCGTCGGAAGTTCAGCATATAATAACAAGTTATCTGCAAAAAGAGCAAAAACTGTTAAAGCATATTTAACAGAAAAAGGTGCTGCTGAAAACCAGGTAATAACGAGTGCTTATGGTGAGGATAATCCTGTAACCGTTAATAAGAAAAACGGAAAATATTTTGAAGAATCTAAAAAATATAACAGAAGAGTTGAATTTAGAATTTTGTCACAAGGAAAGCCTAATTTGAAAATTATACAATTCAAAAATATTCCCGAAGAATATAAAGACACAGAACACAACTCAAATTATAAGAAATAGTTCAAAAAAGCCGGCATTTGCCGGTTTTTTTGAAAGAATGATTTTCTTATTTTTGCACCAAAGCTAAGATAGTGTTATTTAATTCCGGACATTTTTTAATATTTTTCCCTGTTGTTGTTATTATCTTCTTTATGTTGAAGAAGGTAAAACACCGGAGAATGTTATTGCTTGCGGCAAGTTGGTATTTTTATTCCGTTTGGAAGCTCGAATATATTGTTCTTCTGCTTACATCAACAGCCGTTGATTATTTTGTAGCACTTAATATTCAAAAAGCCGAAGCTCAAAAAAAAAGAAAGAGACTTCTTTGGTTAAGTATAAGTGTAAATTTGTTGATACTGTTCAGTTTTAAATACTTCCACTTTTTTGATAAAAACGCATATCGTTTTTTAGGTTATCATCTTTTTCAGGGGCAAGGTTTTGAACAATTGCTTCTGCCTGTCGGAATTTCTTTTTATACTTTTCAAACCATAAGCTATACAATTGACGTTTATAAAAAAAGAATTAAGGCAGAACACAATTTTATAAAATTTGCTTTATTTGTATCATTCTTCCCGCAATTAGTTGCCGGACCCATTGAAAGAGCCGGTAAGCTGCTGCCCCAGTTTGATAAACTCACAAAAATTGATTATAAGCGTATCACAGACGGATTTAAACTAATTGTCTGGGGCTTTTTTCAAAAGATAGTGATTGCCGACAGCATGGCTTTGCTTGTTGATGCCGTATATAAAAATCCTGCGGCTTATCACGGTTTAGATATTTGGTTGGTTACCTTCTTTTTTGCTGTTCAAATTTACGGAGATTTCTCTGGTTATACTGATATTGCAAGAGGAACTGCAAAAGTTTTAGGCTATGAGTTACGAATTAATTTCAGATTACCGTATTTTGCCGAATCATTTGCAGATTTTTGGCGTCGATGGCATATTTCTCTCAGCACTTGGTTTCGAGATTATGTTTTTTTTCAATTAGGGGGCAGCAGAACAAAAACAAAGCTACGGTTTATCTTTAATATTATGTTTGTGTTTATATTGAGCGGATTTTGGCACGGGGCAAGCTGGAATTTCCTTATTTGGGGTGCTTTGCACGGTATTTATTATTTACTTGAAAAGTATTTCCCTCTTAAAATTTTTGTAGGAAAAAATATATTTAATCAAATTATTAAAATTTCATTTGTCTTTTTGTTTGTTAACCTTGCTTGGATTTTCTTTCGAGCAGAATCAGTTACAATTGCATGGACATTGCTTAAAAACAGCTTTGATTTTGCACTTACTTCCTTAAATTTTAACAGACCTATGTTGCTGAGGAATTTTATTTTAATAGCGATATTATTTGTTGTTAATTTAATCGAAAGAAAAAAAGATATTGTTTCTTATGTTTCGGATAAACCGGTTTTTGTAAGGTGGGGCATTTATTATTGTGTAATGTTAGGTTTAATCGCTTTCGGGAATTACGGTATTCAAGAATTTATTTATTTCCGATTCTAAAAAAAAAGACTGTCTTTTTACGGACAGTCTTAAAATAAAAAGAAAAATACTTTATTTTATACCTGCAATTTTTTCTAACATATCAGTTGTTAATGATTTTGGTCGTTCAATTGCATAACCTAATGCTCTGTCCCAAGTTAAATTAGCAAGAACACCTATTGCACGTCCTACGCCGAACAATACTGTATAGAAATCATATTCTCTTAATCCGAAGAACCATTGAATAACACCTGATTGTGCATCAACATTAGGCCAAGGATTTTTTGCTTTACCGTGTTCTTTTAAAATATCCGGAACTACTTTATACAATATATCAACAAATTTGAATAATTCATCATTCGGAAGATGTTTTAAGCAAAATTCTCTTTGAGATTGGTAACGCGGGTCTGTTTTTCTGAGAACTGCATGCCCGTATCCCGGAATTACATTTCCTGAGTTTAAAGTGTCCCAAACAAATTTTTTCATTTCATCTTCTGAAGGAACTTTGCCTCCCATTTTTTCACGAACACCTTGTACCCAAGATAAAACTTCTTGGTTTGCAAGTCCGTGAAGTGGTCCTGCTAATCCGTTTAATCCTGCTGATAATGAATAATATGCATCTGAAAGAGCAGAGCCTACTAAATGAGTTGTGTGTGCAGAAACATTACCTGATTCGTGATCTGAGTGAAGAATAAAATACATTCTTGCAACATCATCATAAGGGTCAGGAATTCCCATTTGATGTGCAAAGTTTCCGCCCATATCCAATGTATAATCGGGCTCGATAATCATATCGCTTTTGAACCTCATTCGGTAAATATAAGCGGCAACAGAAGGAATACGAGCAATAATATCGGTTGCATCTTCATACATATATTCCCAAGCATCCATTTTGTTGAATTTGCCTGAGCTGTAATACCTTGCAAATTTTGATTCTTGTTGCATTGATAATAATGCTGCCGAAAACATTGCCATAGGGTGAGTTTTGCCCGGCATTGCCCTCAATAAATCAATAACGTATTGCGGAAGTTGTCTTCTTTCTTTAAATTCTTCAACAACTTCTTCTGCTTCTTTTTGAGTAGGAACATCACCTGTTAATAAGAAGAACCAAAATCCTTCAACATAAGGATAATCTTTTCCTGCGGGTTTGGGCATTACTTCCATAACTTCCGGAATTGTTTTTCCTCTGAAACGAATACCTTCTTCCGGGTCGAGATAAGAAATGTCGGTTGTTAAACCTTTTACTCCTCTCATTCCGTTCATTGCTTGAGCAATGGTTACTTCTCCTACTTTAACGTCACCGTATTCTTTTAATAATTTAATTGTTCTGGGACGGTGTGCTTCAATTTTTTCTTTTAATCTTTTCTTTAAAGTTGACATGATTTATGTATATTTTTGTTAATTTTTTATAAATTAATCTATAAAAATATGAAAATCCGGTTCAAAATCATAATTAAACGTAAGTTTTATATTCATTAATACATATATTTAACAACATATCAGGCGTATTGCCTTGCAAATGTTTGTATTACAAAAAAAAGAGCGACAAAATGTCGCTCTCAAACTATACTTAGGTTTAAGTTATTGTTTAATAATTTTAAATTCTGTTCGCCTGTTTTCTTGGTGTTCTTTTTCTGAACATTTTACACCGTTTTTACAACGATTTTTCAGTTTAGTTTCTCCGTAACCTTTTCCGTAAATTCTGTTCGGATTTGAAATTCTTTCTTTAATATATTTTGCGGAAGATTTTGCACGTTTATCAGAAAGTTTTAAATTATAACTGTCACTTCCTCTGCTGTCGGTATGAGAACCCAGTTCAATAATCATATTTGGATTTTCAGTCATAACTTTTACAATTTTATCCAGTTCAATTGCTGCATCAGAGCGTATTGCATATTTATTCAAATCAAAATAGATAGGATTAATTTCAATAATATCATTTAAATCCATTCCTACTTCAATTTTATCAATAAACATTTTAAGTTCTTGTTTTCCCTCTGTTTTCAGAGTTATATCATAATCTACACTCTTTGTCATGTATCCGTCTTTTGACAGAATTAATTTGTACTTTAATTTATCATTTATTTTTTTATTCTTTGTTATTTTTTCAAAACTTCCTTTTTTGTTTGTAACAAATTTATCTGTCAGTTTTGTATCTTTATTTAATAGAATGACATTGACATTTTCTATTGGTTCATTTGTTTTTTTATCCATTATTGAAATAAAAACAGAAAAGTCAGTTTTTCCGGACAAAATCATGCTTGCATTAACTTTACCGGATATTCCTTTTGTATTAATAATATTTTCCCCGTTTGAAAACTTATCTTTTACCCCTTTAAGTTTATATTTCTTATCTGTTTCGACCGTAAATGAAAAATTACCGTTTTCGTCTGTTGTTTGCATTCCTATAATTTTGCCGGACTCATCAAACAGTATAACATTTGTTTCGGCTAATATATTTCCTTTGTCATCTTTTGTTGTTCCTTTAATTTCAACACCAAAAGGTTTTAACATATTAAAAGAATAAATATCATCGTTGCCTTTTCCTTCTTCTCGGCTTGAGGAGAAATATCCGGTTTTCATTTCTTTATCAATTATGAACGAAAAATCATCATAACTGCTGTTTATCGGTATTCCAGGATTTAAGGGTGTTGAAAAATCATTTTCTGAAACTTTTGTCATGAAAATATCTAAACCTCCTAAACCGGGCAATCCGTCTGAAGCAAAAAACAGATAACCGTTTTTATGAATAAACGGAAACATTTCATTTCCTTCGGTATTGATTTTTTCGCCTAAATTTACGGGTTCTGTCCAAATTTTATCTTCATTTAATTTAGATATGTATAAATCTACGCCTCCGAAACCGCCGGGCATATCAGATGCAAGATACATTGTTTTTCCGTCGGGAGTTAAACTTGCATGGGCTGTTGAAAACTCTTTGCTGTTAAACAAAAACGGACTCGGGTCTTTCCATTCTCCTTTTTCAAATTCGGAAAAATATAGTTGTAATTTATTTACATTATCTGAACTTTTGCCGGTATAATTATTTCTTGTAAAAACCATAAAAGTTCCGTTTTCGCTAAAAGATGCAGGACCTTCATGATATTTCTTGTTTATTGATTTTTTAAACGGTTTAATTTTAACTAAGTTACCATTCTCTGTCTCAGCAATGTACAAATCTAAATACGGTAATTTATTCCAGTTCCATTTTCTGTTTACAAACTGTGTTTGTTTTCTTGATGATGCAAAAACAATTTTATTTTTATAGTATGAAGTTCCGAAATCTTCCTGTTCATTATTGAAATCTATATTTTTAATTTCAAATTGATTTTTATCCTCTAATAATTTAGTATAAAAACCTTTGTTTTTTATGTATTCTTTACCTCTTTTATCTGAACTGTTGACTTTGTTAAATAATACCATCCATTTTTCGGATTCTGAATATTTTTTATTTACGGATAATACAAAAGCATAATTATAAATATCATCGCTAATTTTGTTGTCATCATTTGCTAATTGAGAATAATATTCCTCAGATTTAACATAATTACCGGTTTTGAAATAAGATTCAGCCAGTTTCCTTTTTAATTCATTTGATTTATCAGAAATACCTTCAAATTTTTCTATACACTCTGTATAAGAATAACTCTCATAGAAAAGATCTCCTTTTATTGTTTGATTATTTTGAGAAAATGCCGATGTATATATAAGACATATTATAATTATTCCCGATATTTTTTTTGTCATAGCTTTAAAAATCTACATTCTTATTATTTTGAATTCTGTTCGTCTGTTTTGTTGATGTTGTGCTTCGGTACATTCAACTTTTTGGCCGCCTTCGCATCCGCATTTATTTATTAATTTATTTTCACCGTATCCTTGACCTGATATTCTTGTGGGGTTTGTAATACGAACTTTTATATAATGTGCAGATGCTTTTGCTCTTTTGTCGGATAATTTTAAATTATAAATTGAAGATCCTCTGCAATCTGTATGCGATGAAAGTTCTATTTCCATTTTTGGATATTCGTTCATAATCTTAACAATTTTATCTAATTCATTAGCAGCATCAGGCCTGATATTATATTTATTGAAATCAAAATAGATAGGATTTATTTCTAATATTTGTCCTAAATTTTCTCCAATTTTAATTTTTTGCAGATTAATATTAAAGCTATACTCGCCCATTCTGTTTAAAATACCGTTATAAGTTGTAATTTTCGGGGCAAAACCGTCTTTTTCAAAAGTAAAGGTATAATTAACACTGTCGTTTAGTTTATATTCGTTTAATTTAATAAAGAATTCTCCGTTATCGTAAGTTTTTGAAATATTTCTTTCTCCGGTTTTATTATTAATATACGATACTTTAACACCGGCAACAGGAACATTATTTTCTTTATCTGTTACATTACAAAGCAATGTAAAATCAGGCAGCCTTTCAAGAGTCAGATTTTTATATACAAATTCGTCTTCAGTTTTTGTGCTTATATTTGCAAAGGCTGTAATATGCTTGGGCTTAGAGCCTTGCAGCTTGTATTCGGAGTCCGGAGAAACAGTAAATTCATAATTCCCGTTTTTATCGGAAGCAATTATTTTAATAATTTCTCCTTGATTATTATATAGGCTGACATCTGTGTTTGCCAAAGTATTACCGGAATCATCTTTAACCGTCCCTTTAATTATAACATCAATAGTGAACGGTTTCAATAATCTGAAAGAATAAATATCATCGTCTCCTTTTCCTTCTGTTCTGTTTGAAGAAAAGTAACCTTTTCTCATTTTTTTATCGATGATTAATGCAAAATCGTCAAAATTACTGTTGACCGGAACGCCTACATTTTTCGGTTTGGTAAAACCGTTTTCTTTAATTTTAGAAAAATATATATCTAAACCTCCCAAACCTAATAATCCGTCGGAAGCAAAAAATAAGAAACCGTCTTTATGAATAAACGGGAACATTTCATTGCCTTCAGTGTTTATAGTTCTTCCAAGATTTTTTGGGGCACTCCATTCTCCTAATTTATTTCTTTTTGAAACATAAATATCAACCCCTCCGTGACCTCCGGGCATATCGGATGCAAAATACATTGTTTTGCCGTCGGCTGTAAGTGCAGGGTGTCCGACTGAATAATTGTCATTATTATAATTAAAAGGAATTGCTTCTTTCCAATTATCATTTTCTTTTTCGGAAGTAAATATTTGAAGTTTTATAATTCCGTCGTTACTTTTTCCGCCATAATTATTTCTTGTAAAAGCCGTAAAACTACCATCTTTTGAATATGATGCAGGACCTTCGTGGTACTTCTTATTAAAGGTCTTTTTCAGAGGTTTTACATTTTTTAATTGAGAGTGTTCAACATCTGCAATAAATAGGTCTAAAAAAGACAGTTTATTCCAGTTCCAAATTCGTTTTATTAATCTTGTACCTTTTCTTGTTGATGCAAAAACAATTTTATCGTTATAAAATGCAGTTCCGAAATCTTGTTGTTCTGTATTTATATCAAGGTTTTTTACTCTGAACTGTTCTTTATCCGTAAGTAATAAATTATAAAAGCCTTTATTTTCAAAATATAATTTTGCTCTGCTGTCACCTTTTTCAAGTTTATAGAACTTTTCCATCCATTCTTCAGCTTCTGTATATTTTTGATTTATTGCGAGAACAGATGCATAATTATAGATATCTTCACTTGTACTTTTAGGAGAATCAACTATTTCACTGTAATAAAATTCGGCATTAAAATAATCTCCTGTTTTATAATAACTTTCGGCAAGTTTCTTATTAATTTCAAAAGTTTTATATGGTAAGTCTTCAAACTTCTCAATTGATTCAGAATATGAATAAATCTTATAAAATTTATCTCCTTTTTTCAATTGTCCTGTTTGTGCACTTAAAGAAAACGAAAGAAATAACAATGCCACTACTATAAGATACTTAAATACAGTCATTTGTCTTGTTTTAATTTAAAAATTTAAAGTTATCTCAGAATATAGTGCAAAATTTGTACAATTATTTAATTTAGTTTTAGAAATATCTCGGAGAACGTATTTTTTCCTCAGTTTTATAAATAAAGTCATATCTCAACATCAATTCATGGCTTCCTCCGTTGTATTTCATGGTTGTATTTGCATAAGACCAATCAAATGAGTATCCTAATGCTAATTGATCCGTAATGTTTACACCTGCTAACAGACCAACAGCATCTCCTGTTCTGAACATAGCACCTAACCAGAATTTCTCATTAAAAATAAAGGATGCCGTAATATCTCCTTCAATCGGAGCTCCGTTTGTTACTTTCATAAATGCGGTAGGTCTAAATTTAATTTCTTCATTTAAATCAAAAACACTTCCTGCTATCAAAAAATAATGCCTTTTCTCAGATGCTAAATTTGTAGTTCCGGATGTTGAATTTGTAATAAAATTATTTTCAAGCAATTTCGGAACAGAAACTCCCGCATAAAACTTATCAGTATAATAATACATTCCGAAACCAAAATTCGGTAATAGTTTTGATTGAACATCATTAATAAAAGCAGGGTCATTTTGTTCAGTTAATGACAAATCGGTTAAATTATGGTTCATCATATTCATACCGCCTTTTAAACCGAATGCTAATTTTGCTTTTTCACTAACTTTTATTCTGTATGAAAAATCTACATAAAATGATGTTGTATTTGTCGGTCCTATTTTATCATTGATGAAAGATAAACCGATACCGGAGTTTTGATTTAGTATCGGAGTATGAAGTGTTAATGTTTGTGTTGTGGGTGCTCCGTCAAATCCTACCCATTGCGATCTGTGCAATCCTGTAATCGTAAGTGCATCCCTACTGCCTGCATAAGCAGGATTAACTGCGATTGTGTTAAACATATAATGTGTAAACATTGCATCTTGCTGTGCATGAGCCGAATATCCGACTATTGTAAATAATATTATTATAATTGTCTTTTTCATTTTTTGTATCTTTTGATAATTTATTTTATAGGAATAATATTTATTATCTTCTCCTTATTTTTTTATATTACTTAGTAAGATAAATATATCCTTTGATTACACCTGTATCATTTGTAGGTTGCAAAATATAGAAATATGTTCCTTCGGGTAATTCATTGCCTCCGATTGTAATGCCGAACATTGATGTACCGCTCCAATCATTATTATAAGGACTTGCTTCAAAAATTTTATTTCCCCATCTGTTAAATATTATAAGTGAATTGCCCGGATAATTCTCTAAGCCCTTTATAACAAAAATATCATTTATTCCGTCACCGTTTGGTGAAAATCCTTCAGGTATTTGAATTTCAGAAATAATTACATCAGATATTGTCGGGTCGTCCGGTTCTCCGTCACCGTTATTATCAATATCGGCAGAATTATTCGGATCATCAGATTCATCAGTAACTTCATTACCGTTGATATCTTCTCCTGTTCCGAATGCAGTATTAATAACCTGACCTGCTGTAATATCATAATTTGTTATTATATGTATTGCTGTAACTATTTCAGAGTCTCCGGGAGAAAGTGAGGTTATCGGACTTCCGTCAATCGAATCTGCATTATCATCAGTTATCTCAATATTATACAAAGTCATATTTCCGGTATTTGTAACTTCTATTGTATATGTTATTTCAGCATCTTCTTCTATTACTTCCGGAAGATTTGCAACCTTTGTAATTGACATTGATGAAATAAATTCGGGTGTCGGTGTATTTATGTCCGAATTATCCGTATTGTCAGGATCCGGTTCCGTGCCCGCAACTGTCGCGGTATTTGCATAATCTCCTGTTTCATTTACTGTTACGGTAATATTTAAAACTGCAGTTCCTGAATTCATGATATCTCCTATTGCCCAAATTCCTGTTCCTGCATTATAAGCTCCCGAACCGTCATCAGACACATAAGTATATCCGGAAGGAATATTATCCGTAACTGTTACACCTGTTGCATCACTCGGTCCTGAATTTGTAACGGTTAAAGTAAATACTACATTATCTCCGGGTTCAGGATTAGAATTATCAGCTATTTTTATAATTGAAAGATTTGTTTGAGCATCATCATCTTCAATCGTAATCGTTTCTTGTTGTACTCCGTTTTCACTTGCTCCTCCGCCTGTTACGTTTGATATATCTGCTACAACTGTTTCACTTCCTTCATATATTACATCGTCAACAGCTGTTATATCAATTGTTCCGATAGTATTTCCGGCTGAAACCGTAATTGAAGTTAACGCATTATAATCAGTTCCTGAACCGGTTGCAGTTCCTGTATATGTCAAATCAATAACAACATCTTCATAAGTTGCATTACTTAATGTTGCGGTTAAAGCTGATACTCCGCCGTTTTCCGCAATAGTTAACGGGTTTGCCAACAATGTTACCGTCGGTATATCAGCATTGTCATCAATAGTTACGGTTTCTTGCTGTGTTCCGCTTTCACTTGCACCGCCTCCTGTTATACTTGCGATGTCGGTAATTACTGTTTCATTGCCTTCGTAAATTGCATCGTTTATTGCTGTTATATCGGTTGTGCCGGTCAGGCTTCCTGCTGAAATCGTAATTGAATTTGCTACGCCGTAATCAGTGGTGTTTGTTGCCGTTCCGGTGTAAGTCAAATTAACAACTACATTTTCATAAGTTGCATTGCTTAATGTTGCGGTAAGTGTTGATACTCCGCCGTTTTCAATTATGCTTGCAGGACTTGAACTTAATGTTACCGAAGGTATGTCTGCATTGTCATCTATGGTTACAGTTATTTGTTGTGTGCCGTTTTCAGTGGCATTTCCTCCCGTAACACTTGAAATATCAGTAATTACTGTTTCATTGCCTTCGTAAGTCGCATCGTTTATTGCGGTTATATCTGTTGTACCGGTTGTATTTCCGGCAGTTATCGTTACGGATGTTGAAACTGTATAATCTGTTCCGTTACTTGCCGTTCCGCTGTATGTTAAGTTTACGACTACGTCTTCAAATGTTACGGCATCTAATGTTGCAGTTATTGTTGATATCCCTCCGTTTTCCGCTATTGTTAAGGGACTTGCCGAAATTGTTACCAGAACTCCGTCATCATCCGTTATCGTTACGGTTGCTTGTTGTGTTCCGTTTTCTGTGGCATCGCCTCCTGTTATACTTGTAATATCGGTAATAACAGTTTCATCTCCTTCTGAAATTGCATCATTAACAGCGGTTATGTCGGTTGTACCGGTTGTATTTCCGGCAGTTATTGTTATTGATGTTGCAACATTATAATCTGTACCTGAGCCTGTTGCCGTTCCGGAATATGTCAAATTTACGATAACATCTTCAAAAGTTGCCGTGCTTAATGTTGCCGTTAAGGTTGATACTCCGCCGTTTTCTGCAATGTTTGCCGGACTTACAGAAAGTGTTACTGTAGGTGCGGTTTCATCATCGTCATTAATTACGGCTACATCATTCGGATTAATTCCGTTATATTTAACATCTAAACTAACTGCGGGTGCGGAAATAATATTATATGTGATGTTACCGTCAAAAACAATATCATCTTGTCCGGTTACAGTAATAGTTTTTGGAGTATTCCAATCTGCTGATGTAAAAGTAATGTCGGTTGCAGCAATAGTTCCTTCACTTGTATCGTCTGAATTAAGCCCGACAACAACATCATTAGTAGGTTGAGTATTTAATACAATCGTAAATGTAGCTGTACCTCCAACTTCTGTAGTATGTTGAGAGATTAAAGAAACATTAATACCTGCAGTTAAAGATGTGTTATTTTCGGGATTTAAAACAGCTGTTGAAGTATTATATAGCGGACCTGTTGCATCTTGGTTAAATTCACATACCATAAAACGATATTCAGTTCCCTCTAAAATATTATTCATTGTAACGGATGTTCCGGTTCCTTTATAAATGCAAAACCAACCTGTTGTTCCGATTTCACTTCCTAATCCGAAACCTGAATTGGCTGCATAAACAGTTCCGTTTACAGGAAATGGTTGACCGGTATTTATTTGTTTTGCAAAAACAATTCTTTCGGTACCGTTTCCGTTAATCCAATTTATATCCATTTGAGTCGCTCCCGTATTCGGAAAAGTGATATCGTGAGCCTGTACAGTAGGTGTTACACCGTAAGTAGCCTGATTTAAAGGGTTTGTCGGGACGCTGCCGTCAATAAAATTATAACCTGCGGTATAGTCGCATACCATTACCCTATATTCAGTTGAAGGGCTTAAACCTGAAATTGATACTGTAGAGGGAACGCCATCGTAAACACAAAACCAACCTGTTGTTCCGATTTGTTGACCGGATCCGTAAACAGGATTTGCTGTATATGTTGTTCCGTCAACGGGAAAAGGTTCATCTGTTGTTGAATTTGTTTGTTTTATGAATACTTGTCGAGCAATACCGTCACCGTCTGTCCAATCAACTTGAAAAGAGTTCGTTGTAACTCCACTAAAAACGAGATGATGAGCAGGAGACAATGCAGCTGTAACTTGGTTATTAGGATCTGTTGCATTCGTAACGGTCAGATAATTTTCATTTCCGGGCGAGCCGAAATATTCACAAACCATAACTGTATAATCAGTAGCTTTGGCCAAATTAGTAATATCTACATTTGAACCGATACCATCATAAATACAATACCAACCGGATGAGCCGATTTGATCACCTACACCATAAACAGTTGAAGCGGTATATGTTGTATTGTTAATCGGAAGTGCATTACCTGCTGTTGCCGTGAGTTTAATAAATGCAACACGCCTTGTTCCTGTTCCGTTTGTCCAGTCAACTGTAAATGAATTTGATAAAACATTTGTAAAAGTAACATTAGTGGCTTGTGTTATCGTCAAGGTTTTTTGGTTTGCCGGATTAATAACAGCTGTATTTGTGTTATATAATTCTGTTCCCGAGCCATTATTATATTCTAAAACCATGACTCTGTAATCGGTATTATCTGCTAATCCGGTAACAACTACTTCCGGAGAAGAAGCACCGTTATAAACACAAAACCAACCTGTAGTACCAATTTGATTTCCTAAACCAAAAACAGTATTGGCAGCATAAGTTGTATTATCTACAGGAAACGGTTGTCCGGTTGTTGTTTGTTTTATAAAAACAAGGCGTTGAGCCCCGTTACCGTTTGTCCAATTAATTTTCACGGCAGAGTTCCCTACTTCAGAAAATACGATATCATGTGCTTGAATTGTAGGAGCAGAAGTGCTTATAGCAGGTAGCGGAACGGTTTGTTCGGTATCCTGCTTAACATTACAATACCACCAAGTATTAATTGTGTTAAGATTTCCATAATCAGCATTTGACCAGGTATGAGCCGGACTTAATGCACCGTTTAATTCAACTTTAGGGCTTCCGTCACCGGTAGCGTCCGGGATATTTGAGTCATCCCAATACAGTTGAACAACATAAGGGTTCGAAGGTCGAACTTGGTTTACTGAAAGTCCGTTGTATAAATACTCTGCATCATAAGTCGGGAAATTACTTCTTCCGTCTGCATAAGAAACTGTATAATGCAATAAGTAACCGTCTGCTAAAATATTCCCGTTCCCGTCTATACCATCCCAAGGCATAGAGCGTATATATGGTGCTGTTTCTCCGGCTGCAGGAATTATATCAAATACAAGAACTCTGTCCGTTGTATTTAACACATCGTCATATACATCAGGTACTGCAGGATTTTCAACATTTAATAAAATTCTGAACGTACCCGGCTGAGTAGATGATAAATTAAAACTGTATTTATTCGGTCCGCTTGCAGCAGTTCTTGTTACATAAGGTGTGGCAACTAAATCGCCGAATGAAGCACTCGGCATAATTTCTTCGGGTGGCGGATTAAGAAAAACAGGGAAAGATGCTGTTCCGGCATTTGCTCCGTTTATTGATTTTCTGTCTTGTGCTAAATCTCCGGAATTACCGGGTCCGGATGCATTATAATATATTGAGAAAACATATGGTCGAAAATCTGAGCCTTTATAATTCACTTTTGAAACAAAACCTTCTGTTGAATATGCATAAACGGTTGCTTCGAATGAATCCGACGCATTCCATCCTCCCATATTCATCCACCATATCATTGACCAAACTCGGCCAAGTTCAGTATAATTATTACCGGCTTTTGCGACAGAAATATCCCAGTAGGCCATATTAGCCGCACCGTCAAATTCAATATAATAATTACCGGCAGGAGAACCTGAAACCGGGGTGTATGTTTGGGCAAGATATCCTCCGGCACCGACAATTTGAGAAGGTCCGGTTATTGCTTCGCTTACATTTGCTGCATTGGCATTTGATGTGTTTGAATATACCAAGACTCCGTTCGGGTCATAAATATTATAGGTTTCACTGTTTGCAGAAAACCCGAAATAGATGCTTTCTGTTGTGGGATCTTTTATATAAATAAATAACTTTAAATGATCAGGTGCTCCGGGGTCAGTCCAACCATTTGATCCAAAGTTGGTTTCCGGATAATTTGTTGTACCGTTTGCTAATTCTTTTATACCTTCGGCATTCATATCCTGAACACATAAAAGAACATATATCAATATAAAAAAAAATAAAAAATTCTTCATAGTTTCTTGTTTAAATTTTGTTTAAATTATTTGTTGCAATATACGTGCTTGTAATTTTTTCGCTTTTCGGGCTTTAAGTTTCTATTGCCTTTAATCTAGGGCTTGCTGATTTTCTCGGCCTTAAAAACAGCTTATTTCTGATTTTTTTATTTCATCATCACAAAAATACAAGTCAAAAATTTGGATTTGTGTTTTTGTAAAATTTAAAATCGGAAAATATAGCTTTGAAAACATATTTTCGATAAAGGCACAAAAAAAGGCATACTTATCTGCCACTTTTAATAGGGTTATTAGGTTCATTATGAAGAATATAGCACTTATCCAACTCTCCGAAGTATCTTTCCGTTTTGCTTTTATATTACTAAGACCATAAGCATTTTTTCCTTGTCCGAATTTCCCCTCTATCAAGTTTCTTTGGTTTCGTTCTTTTTTTAATTTCCGCTTCTGATAGGCTGATAATTTTTCTTTCTTTGGCCTGCCCAAAGGCTTGCCGACAATTCTTATCCCTTTCATTTTCAGCAACTTCCTGTTCTTTCTGTTTAAATATATTTGGTCTGCCAATAACAACTCAGGGTAATGGCCAAAAGTTTTTTTAAACATTTCTATCTGTAATTCTAAATCTCCTGCCTCATTAAAATTGTCCCAGCTAATTTTTTCCACACGGCTCATTCCATCGACTTCACTTGCACTGATTTTCGCACCAAATTCAGTTGCAGCTTTATCTTTCCCTCTTTGTATAGGACGAACATAGGGCTGATAAATATTTACAATCCTATCCTTAACACTGTGGGTATGATTATCATACATGTATTTTTGCTGCTGATAAATATGTTGCAAAACCCAATATATTTTTTGGTCCCGTTTTGATAAAGGAAACCGGGACGAAGACTGTGAACCGGTATTGTTTTCTTTGCTTCTTATTTTTTGAATATTATCTAAAAGCTGCTCAATGTGTGATAAGTTCCGGTTCAAATATCCTAATTGTTTTCTGATAAATTTCCGTATGGTTTTTTTTGATTTTCTTCTGTTGTTTGAGAAGTTTAAATCTTATGTTCGGGATGTTTTTCTATATGTTCTTGGCTTTTTACTGTAATTAC